>WRMR01000169.1 GCA_009776995.1 Planctomycetaceae bacterium
ATCATCAATGCTTGCCCCCGGCTTAGGTGCATCCAAAATACTGGATATTTCTTGAATACTAGACATTTTTCGACTCAAAAAAGGGGTATTTGTTATCTGAGACAACATAAAACCATGCCACAAATCAATAATACATCTAAGTGCAGCCATGAAATAGATTATTGATATCTCAGGATATACTGACGTTTTCTGATAAACAGTAAAGACAGCTTCCAGAATGATGTCTTTGGCTGGGCACTCTTCCGTAATAAGTAGTCGTTTATTTAGCAAACCTTTTGTGAGATATTCCTGCAATACATACAAATTTATGCCTGCGAAGGCTACTTTAAGGATTGTATCATAGGCATAAGATGCAATCTTGTATGACACAGGTGGCCGCTTTACAAGCCTCAAAGTGCTGTTAATATCTCGCATAATATCTTTAACCACAGAAGGATTTTTCATCATTTTGATAAAGAAAAGAAGGACAGGATGAGCAGCACCAAACGACTCGTTCTCAAAATTCTGACCTGCGTGTGCCATGACACGCAATACTCCCTCGTCCTCCAGCTTGTCCAAACAAACTTCATTCGGCACACCAAAAAGAATCATTCGGTCATAAAACAATGCCATTTCAAGCGCAGACCTGCGAAACCGTTTTTTACCAGTACTAGGCTTATCCAATATAGAAGACATGAGTTCTTTGGGCGATATTTCATGTCTATAGTCCGCTTCAGCTACCGAACAACCTAACCACAACGCTGCCTTCTCTATTGTCGAATCCTCGTCAGCCACTGAAGCATCATTAGACTCCAACGATGCAAGAACTATCGCCTTCGAGTATGAAGTGTCCATAATAATATTATTGCTCTTTATCATCGTTCAAACTCCATGATTGGTATTACATCTATCGTACTCTCTTGCGAATTTCCGCATGCGATTTCATGTAGCGGTCACTGTGTGATAACCCACCACAACCTTACTTTGATGTTAATAAGTCCAATAAACAAAGTCAAGTATTTGGCAAGGTGATTTTTCAGAAATCAGATCATTTTTCAACGCGAACCACTCGAAATTTCGCGAAAAACGCCAACGCATTGAAACTCTTTCATATATTTCGCGAAGGTTGGCATGGTTCGCGTTAAAAAAAACGCCCGAATAATCCTTCTGCGCGTTAAAATCTGTCAGCAATTCGTCAAAAAAACGCGGAAATCGTACAAAAAGCCGTGCGCAAAGTAGAAAATGCAAAGCTAGGATTGTTGCATGTCAAAGTCAAAGTGATCCACGGCCAATCGAAAGTGGAACCTGTGATTTTTCAATGGAAATTTGCAAATTCTCAAGTACGAACGGGAAAGGTGAAATGATGACAACCAGAAAAAAAAATGCGGCGAACAAGAACAAAACTTCGGCGGGTCAAAAGAAAACTCCGGCCCATCCTACTTTGCGCACGGCTTTTTGTACGAATAAAAAGGGGTCAGGGACGAGGGGTGAGGGAACAGGGAGCAGGGATCAGAGTGAGGAATCGCGGATGACTTCGCTGGAATCGCAGACTGCTTTGCTCGAATCACAGAATGCTTCGCTGGAATCACAAATTGCCATGCTGGAAGAGCAGATTGCGAAATTAGTGGCGAGTGGCCAGGGGCCAGTGGCTGGAGTTCAAAGTTCAAAGGGCAAAGGTCAAAGTGAGCGCAGAGAGCAGAGTTCAGAGAGCAGAGTGGAAAACGAAAATCACTCTGCATTCCGCACTCTGCATTCTGCATTACCCAATGAAGAATCCGGAAATCAAAGTGCTGAGCACGGAGTGGAACATTCTGCACTGCGCAGTTGCGCTGGTGGCACTGGCACTCTGCATTCTGCGCTTCATTCTGCGCTTCCCAAAGCTGGTCCGCCGCTGACGACTCCGGTCATCGAAAACATGACGGCCATCGGTTCCAGTTTCATGCGCGTGTCGTGGAGTCCCGTGACCAACGCGAGCGGTTATCTGCTCAGATATTCGACCGATGAGACCTTCACGACCAACGTGGATGCGGTCACGACCGACGTGTCGGTCACGGAAGCCACGCTGAACGGACTCCAGGCGAACACAACCTATTATGTCAGTGTCAAGGCCATCGGCTCCGGCATCTATCTTGACTCCCCTTTCTCCACCGTGCAACCGGCCACAACGGGAAGTGCGACGGATGACGACATCGTGACGCATCTGCAAAGCTGGCTTGACGAACAGCAAACTGCGTTTGAGAATGCTTCGACGCTCCTGCCGCAACTCGACACCACCGTGCTGACGACGGCGGAGCGTCGGCGGCTCAACGGTTCGGGCGTGCGTCGCTATGGGTTTATTGACAAGGTTTCCGATGTTGCGGAGCAGTATCCGCAGTTCTGGCCTGCGGCGGTGAGCGGTTCGGGCGGTACAGTGGATTTCCAGGACAAGTTGAAAGAGCGTTTGCGGGAAATTGAAGTGTTGCGAAATTTGCTGGTTTGGTCAAACTTTGTCTCGCGCGTCACGGGCGATTTGCTGTTGCTGGCCGGCGATGATGCGTTTCGCATGGCCAATACCTACTATGCGACCGTGCGCACCGCGGCGCGGAGTAATCTCCCGGAAGCCAGGCAGGTGTTCCAGATGATTGACTTGTTCTGGCGACGCCCCCGCAGAACGGCCGAAGAGCCGACGATTCCCGAAGTGGAACGTGACATGCGCGCACTGCTTCGCGGAACGAAAGACGGCGAAATTGTCGTCCGCAACGAAAGCGACCGCGTTGTCAAAGGCGAAAGAGTCCTCATCGATAACACGATGAAAGCAATACCGCGCGGCGGCGTGAAGGTCATTGAGACGGGGGAAGTGGCCAGTGGCTAGGAGTTAGGAGTGCAGAGCGAAGAGAGCAGAACGCAGAGCAAAAAACACTTTGAACTTTGCACTCTGCACTCTGCATTCTGCACTCTGCATTCTGCGCTCCAAGCAGGTTGTTTGTCAACGCCCGTCCGCATCATCCTTCCCGGTCATCGTCGTACTCTTCTTCATAGTCATCGTACTCCTCATCAAAGTCGTCCTCGTGATCAGGTTCGTCATCGTCCGTTTCGTCGTCATCCCAATCCTCTTCCGACTCCCAGTCGCCTCCTGCTTCGACGTTCATCTCTTCGACATACCTGGCCTTCGGGTCAATGGGATCGTTGTATTCCTCCTCGCCTGCGTCGACCTCCTCATATACATACTCGTATTCGTACTCCCACTCGCCGTCGTCCGCATCGTAAGGAACGTCGCCATCCCCAACCGGCACCACGCCAAACACGTTGGGATCGTCTTCATACTCATATTGTCCGTCATACTGTTCGCCGGCAACATCGTCGTCCGTGTGCGCATCCGGCTCGTATTCAATGACATATCCTTCCTCATCCGAATCGTCATCATCGTAATCCATCGCCCTCCTGTTGACAACACGTTGATCTGAACCTTTACGCCCCGGAGGTTTTGGTCGCTGTCGACTGTTCGGGCGAATTTCCACCAGCATCGAATCGTCAATGTCTTCAATCGGACCGACGCCGGGTTCGACTCTCCCTTTCGCACCCGGCTTCAAACGAATATTGGGCTGCGAACTTCGCCCCGATTTGTGACCGTCGTGTTGCCGGTTTTGCTGACCGTCAAACGGCAAACGTTCCGGCGAAGTGTTGTCGGTTATATCGTAAGGCTTCGGTCGTTGCTCCGGTTGCTCTTTGGGCTTGGGCGTCGGTTTGTCAACCGGCTTCGATATGTTCAGGGTGTTTTCCAGTTCGGCCAAACGATTACGCCATTCCTGCATCGAAATCAGAATATCACGGGGTTGCTGGCCCTGCCCCGGCCCGACGATACCGTCCTCCTCCATATAATCGAAAATCCGCGCCGAACGTTGATAGCCGACTTTCATCTTGCGCTGAAGCCACGAAATACTGGCTTTCCCCTTGCCATTCCTCATGCCTTCGCGAATGATGTACTCGACGGCCTGGTTGTACAGAACGTCACGCGGATCGGTCAGGCCGCCTTCCGGCAGTTCATCGCCTGTTTGCAGTTCGACCAGCTCAATCACGTAATCCGGCGAATCAATGGCGATGTCGGCAATGATCTTGTTGATTTCCGGGTCGCTGACGTAAGTGCCCTGCCCGCGCAAAACCTGGCTCGTTCCCGGCTTCAAGAACAACAAGTCGCCGTGACCGAGCAGCTTTTCGGCACCGATGCAGTCCAGGATGACAATGCTGTCCACACGAGTCGCCACGGTAAACGCAATGCGCGCCGGCAGGTTCGATTTGATCAGCCCCGTGATGATGTCAACCGTCGGTTTTTGTGTCGCCAGCACAAGATGAATCCCGACGGCACGGCTTTTTGCTGCAAGCCGGATGATATGCGTCTCCACGTCCTTTGCCGCCATCAGCATCAGGTCGGCCATTTCGTCGGCCACAATGACCATGTACGGCATCGAACGCGGCGTTTCGTCCCACTCTTCGTCCGACTCCGGATTGACCCGGCGATACAGTTCCTCTTCCGACAAGGCATTATACTCACTCAGTTGCCGCACACGTGCCCGGGAAAGAATCTGAAGCCGCTGCTCCATTTTGTCAACAGCCCAGGCGAGAATGGCCTCCGCTTTTTTCATGTCGGTGACCACCGGATGCATCAGGTGCGGAATCGACTCATATTGGCCAAGTTCGACCATTTTCGGATCAATCATGATCATCCGGCATTCGTCCGGTGTCCGTGTCATTAATATGGACACGATGATCGAGTTGAGGCAAACGCTTTTGCCCGTTCCCGTGCGACCGGCAATGAGAAGGTGCGGCATTTGCGCCAAATCAATCACCATCGGTGCCCCGGCAACGTCTTGACCCAAAAAAATCGGGATCGCCATTTTCGATTTGAGTTTTTCCGGCGTTGCATCAATGACCTCGCGCAGCCGCACCAGTTGCCGCGTTTCGTTCGGCACCTCAACCCCGACGGTATTCTTACCCGGAATGGGGGCGACAATCCGCACCGTCGGTACCCGCAACGCGATGGCAAGGTCATCCGTCAGATTCGTGAGTTTGTTCAACCGCAACCCGCGTTCGAGTTCGACTTCATATTGCGCAATCACCGGCCCGCATTGAATGTCAACCACTTTGATATTGAGACCGAAATCGGCAAACGCGGCTTCGAGCTGTTTCGCCTGTCGCCGGGCAATTTGCGTCTGCTGGTCGTAATCGTGCTTCTCACTTTCGATCAGCAATCTGACCGACGGCAGATGATATTCTTCGCTTTCATCGTTGGTTGTTGGATCACCCGACGGATTGGCGTTTGATTTGTGTTGTTCTTCCGCCGGTTCATCTTTCGGACGTTTGGTTTTCAGCCAACTTATCAAACCTTTCGACGGTTTTGCTGGCTGTAATGCAGTTTTTTCAATTTGCTCATCCTCTGCAAATTCCTCTTCGACATCCTCTTCTGTGTAATCGTCTTCGTACTCCTCCCCATTGCTATCAGCGTCATCTTCGTCGTAATACTCTTCCCCATCTTCCGATTCGTCAATTGTATCCGGGGTTTCTCCGGGATACCACGGTTCGTCTTCATCTTCATCGCCAGGTTCGTCGATTTCCGCGTTGCGATTTCGGACAGGGTTCAAGGTTTGCACGGAACGACCCGGCTTAACACGCGGCAACCTGTCGCGTTGGGCCGTTGAATCGTCTTCCGCAGGCAAGTTGAACGGGCGCAACCCGAATAGCCACAAAAAAATACGAATTATCAGATAATCACAAGCCAACACCAGTCCCCCGATCAGCGTGCTGACAAAAATAATGGTCATCCCGGCGTGGGAAAAATAACTGTTCAAAGAATAAACGCAAGTCACCCCCAAGAATCCGCCGGGACCGATAGTCGGACCGTCATGCCATGGGCCGCTTTCATTGAGGCAAATAAGCCCGGAAGCCGCCGCAAAAATCAATACAAATCCGACCAGACGCAGAAATAATTGATTGACAGGTTTACCGTGCCATTGATGATAAATCAATGCAATGAACGGCACGAAAAGGAGATAGGCCGTTTTGCCCAAGCTGTTGAACAATATCGACGCGGTATAAGCCCCCCATTTTCCGCACCAGTTTTCATAACCCTCAGCGACAGGAAACACGAGCGAATCCGGTGGGTCGGCACTGGAGTAACTGCACAGGCTGACCGCCAGAAAAACCGCAATTCCGGTCAACACAAGTACTGGTACGCGATTCAATTTCGCACTCCTCACGCAAAATCAAATAATGGCACGAAAAAAACGACACTCAACCACGATTTTACCGTATTTCGATCAATAACAAAACCCCGGTTGCCAGGACGAGTCCCTCTTGACAGACTCAATATCTTTCAGGGATGTTTCGCGTTGAAAAATATTTACGACAAAAACCTGTCGAAAAGCCGGTGGTTGACCGAGCGCACGGACGCGTATAGCTCGCGGTACATCGGGAACATTTCCCGGTAAAAGCGTGTCAAATTCTCGTCGGGGTCGTAATAAACGCTGTCATGTTTGAATCGCACAAAAGCGTCTTCGGCGTCGCTGAACAACCCTGCACCGATTCCTGCAAGAATAGCCGCTCCCAAAACCGTGGCCTCGTCCACATCCGGTACACGCACACGCACGCCGAGCATGTCCGCCTTGTTCTGCATCCAGAATTTGTTGCGAATGGCACCCCCGACGGCAATCACCTCCGAGGCTTTTCGTCCGCTTCCCTCTTCCATCGTCGCAATCACGTCCAGCAATTGGTAGCCGAGTCCCTCGAACAGACTGCGAATCGCGTCCGCTCGCGTCGTCCGGCTGCTGAGTCCGACCCAGGTTCCGAGCGAACGCGGGTCAACCTTCGGGCAGGAACTCCCGCCCAAGTGCGGCAGAAACATCGTCCCGCCGCAACCCGGTTTGGCAGAAGCGGCTTCGCGGATGATGACGTCCCATTCCACTGTTCCGGCGACGTCTGACTCCCCAGATTCGCCTGGGGGAATCAACATTTCGCGACGATACCATTCCAGAACCTCGCCTGCCGGATTGCCACCCCAAAGCATATAACAGTTGGGGATGACATGAGCCTGTGTGGTCAAACCCGAAGCCCCGAGCACTGGATCAAGCGGCGGTGTCGATGCAACCATGTCAATCATTTCCCAGGTTCCCGTGATGCAAAGGACCGTACCCGGCCGGAATGCACCCACCGGAAGCGAACTACAGATATGGTCGTGTCCGCCCAGGAAAACCGGTGTACCGACGCGAAGCCCTGTTTCCGCCGCCGCTTCGTTGGTCACTTCACCCATCCGTGTCGCGCTCGGCATGACCGGCGGAAGAAGAGAGACGGGGATACCGGACAGCCGGCACATTTCCTCCGACCATGTTCGCTCTTTCTGGTCGAAGAGCATCGTGCAGGACGCCATGCTTTGATCCGTTGCAAACACGCCGCTCAACCGATAATTGATGTAATCTTCAATGAGAAGCCATTTACAGGCACTGCGGAAAATTTCCGGCTCGTTTTCCTTCATCCAGAGCATCCGGAGTGCCGAGTTGATCGCCCAAACGGGATTGCCGCCGATGGAAAACGTTTTCGCCGCCGTAATGTTTTCGAGCCACCAGTCAAACTGAGGACTCGTTCGCGGGTCATGCCACGAGATCAGCGGATACAGCCGTTCACCGTGTTCCCCCATCGGCAAGCCGTCCATTCCCATGCCGGTTGTGGCAATACCTTTGATAGCGGCAGGATCGGCGATTTGCGAAACGATGTCCCGACATGCGGTGGCGGTCTGACTCCACAACTCGTCCGGGTCCCAGACTGTCCATTCCGGGTGTTCAGGATTCGGGTGAAACCGTTGCATTGGCCGGGATGCCCGTGCGGCCACCTGACCGTCCAAATCATACAAAATTGTCTTGATCGAAGTCGAACCGAGATCAATGCCAAGTAGCAGGTCCATGGGAGTACTCCGTTGTTGGGGTTCATGTTGTTTCTTTTGTTTTTACCACGAAGATGCGAAGGGACATGAAGTGATTTTTTAAGGTTAGGTCGGTCACGTCGTGATTGCCGTTTTTATCCGCCAATAATATCAAATGCCAGTCAAACCAAACATTTGCAAACATCCATTTTGACCTTAAAAATGGGAGCAACCTTGAGTTTACGTAAACTTGGGAAGTGGGGAGAGAATTGGTCTTGCAAAAAGATTCCATTTTTGAGATAGTAACAGTTTAAAACACAACAAGTTACATCTCTCAAAAAGGAATCAGTGCCATGAAGGCGGATGTCATTATCGAACAGGAAACGCAGAAAGTCAAGCTCATTTTGGATGGGAAGGCAGGAATTGTCGGGCAAAACTTGACCGCCGATGATGCCGAGAATGTTGTCAAACTTATCGAAGATGCATCACGAAAGGCCGGTCGCGAGGCGTTCTGGCAGTGGTTGATGCAAGTTCGAGTGTCGTGAGGATGTCATCGAAACGTATTTGCAAAAGCTCGCCGCGTTCCAACCGAGCCACACGGCGATTCAAAACATCGTTGATGAAATGGGCGAACAACTTGAACAACACACCGTCCAAACCACCAGTGTTGTCCAATATTCGTTTGTGAAGGCGTTTGACTTGTTCTTTATTCAGAGTTATCATTTCGCCAATTCTTCAAACGCCTGAATGTGTTTTGACAGAATATGCGATGCCACTGCGTCCACATCGGCATCACTCGCGACTGTATTCTGGCGAAGCAGATTGTAAGCCACCAATATGTAGCATGGAACATTGTTTTTGAGAATGATGGCCGTTCCCTTTTCGTCAACAAGACGGGCAACCCTGGAAAAGTTTTGGTTGGCTTCCGAAATCGAAACAAGATTTTCTGTACTAATTTTCATCTCATTACCTCCAGAAATCAAAATATCACATTTTTAGGAGGAAAACAACCTAAAAAAATGTTATCAACACTCATTTTTAGAAATTTGCTCCAAATACAAAAATTGGGATTGCATCATTTCGACAAGTTGGCTAAATTGCACACTCATTTCCTTTCTACTTCAAGCGGAATCCTGGTTTTTGAAAATGACTCAAAAAATCATGAACAAATCACGGATGATTTTTGTCGCAGTGTGTACCATTGCGACTTTAACTGTTTATTCACTTTATGCTTACGTGCTGGTGCCGGTCGTTTTGCCGATGAAGGAACGAGTCAAGCCGCCAAGTATCAAGATCGGCGAGGAGTTTCAGGATCGTGAATTTCTGAAAATTCTGTTTGACGATGAGGGTTCCTGGGTCTTTGAAAAAACGCAAATGGTCACTTTTTCCGATGGAGCGGGTTCCATTCTTTTCAAAGAAGAAGACTGGAATCAATCCGAAACTTCGGGCGGTACCCAGTTGCGTGTCAGTCCCT
>WRMR01000170.1 GCA_009776995.1 Planctomycetaceae bacterium
ACCCGAAGTCCGACACCTGAAGCCAAAACCGGAGGTTTTCTATGGCCATCACTTATCTTTCCGACATTGAACTGCCGCGTGACCCGGTGGAAGATTCCCATGCTTCGCGCAAGAAGTACGTGGACGACAAGACAGCCGCGAAACCGTCACTCGGCACGGGAACACCTGCGGCTGTTGCCGCGACCGCGTCTGCGGGAAATGCGACCACGGCGGCACCGTTCAATCATGTTCACAATTACACATTTTTCGCAACGGCACCGGCGGATTTGGCAACAACCGCAACGGTCGGCACGGCCACGTTGCCTGCTCGCGGCGATCACGTGCATAAGTTTCCGACGGCGGCACAAGTGGGTGCCGTTTCGACAACGGACTTTTCAAGTCACATCGGTTCAACAACGTTGCACCTGCCTGCGGTCGGTTCCTCAGACAATCTCAAGGTGCTGACGGCAGGTGCGGCGGGTGCCGCCCCGACATGGCAGATTGCTCAAACCGGCGTAACGCTTGGCACGGCGGTCGGGACGGCGGTGGCGGCAACGGCGGCAAACGGGACGGGAACGACGGCGGCCAAAGTTGACCACGTTCACAATTACAGCTTTGATACGACGGCACCTGCGGCAGTCGCTGCGACAGCGGCAGTCGGAACGGCAACCATGCCCGCGCGACGCGATCACGTCCATGCTTATACGTTTTACGCCACCGCACCGGCGGCACTGGCTGCCACAGCCGCTGTTGGTACGGCGACGCTCCCCGCTCGCGGCGATCACGTTCATGCGCTGCCATCGCTGTCGCAGCTTGTTTCAAGCACGTGGCGCGGAACGGTGACGGGCAACGGTACACTTGCCTCGCTGCCGGTGACGCATGGCTTGAATTCGCAGGAACTTGATGTCCTTGTTTGGACGAATACGACTCCGCCCAAACGCGTCTATATGGATCACACACCAACCGGCGCGAATACACTGACGGTTGACTTTGCCGTCGCGCCGCCGACAACCGCATCCTACATTGTCCGTGTCGTGAAATGGGGGTGATGAATCATGGCAATGGATTTTCGCAGTCCATTGGACTTGTCGGTTGCCGCCGATCATGCCAAGTCGCCGATCCGCAAACAGGAATTCGATCAGCACTGTAACAGTGAATTGCACATTCAAAACGACGGTTTGGCAGACCAGATGCTGGTCATGACGGCGGTCGGTCCCCGCATGATGACACCGAAATTGCGGTGCCAGTGTGACGGGTCGCATTACGGTTGCGATTGCCGGATTGTCTTTGACGATAACCCGCCGCCCCCTGCTGCCGATGTGATCATCCGCTGCTTTAAGAACGGCAATCTCGAAGTTCTTAACGAGAGCAATGTACTCAATATTCCCGCATGGACGCTGGAATATGGTGATGTTAGTACGTTTTTCCGATTCGTGCCGGAAAAGGTTTTTACCGCCGATTTATCGCAACTGAATTGGGCTATCGTTGATAACGTTGCGCACAATCTGAACGGCACACATCAAGTGATCGGCGGGAAACGATGTTTTGATTTGTACTTTGACATGGACAGCCATTCCCATTTTACCGATTCTCTTGTTACGGGCGCAGGCGGCACATCGACGGGTATGATGCCGATACACATCCGCAAGACGACGGCAAAGGTGATTCAGATCGCTTGTGGTACGCACTGTGCGTATTTTCTTTTTGAGGACGGTACGGTCTGGAGTTGCGGCAATAACGATTACGGGCAGCTTGGTCGCAACGTCACAAGCGGCAACCCGCAAAGCCCAGGCAATCTTGGAAGAATCACCGGGCTTCCGACGGGGGCAGGCAGTCGTGTGGTACAGATCGCGGCCACCGAAACAAGTTTCTTTGCCGTGCTTGCCAACGGTGATGTCTGGTGTGCCGGTGACAATTCCAAAGGGCAACTCGGCTATCACAGAGCCACCGGTTCGGCAACCACAACCAATCTGGCGAGAAACACGAGCGTTTCCAATGTCAGGAGCGTTTCCTGCGGAACGGATTTTACGTATTTTCTGCTGAACAACGGCGAGGTTCGCAGTTGCGGCAATAACGAGCATGGACAACTTGGTCGACAGGGTGCCGTAACAGGAAGTGCGACAACGTCGAATCTTGGGTTGGTTTCCCTGACCAACGTTCAAAGGATTGCATGCGGCGATGATTTTACGTGGTTTCAAGCAGGTCATAACGACATTTGGACTTGCGGCAACAACGTTTCCGGCCAGTTGGGACGCGGGAGTTGGTGGATGTTGCCGAGCGATCCCATCCCAGCATTCGCCTGGTCGTCACCGACGGGAATCCTTGAAATCAGTTGCGGCAGTCAGGTCGGCTATATCACAACGGGGGAACGCCGCGCCGTCTCCAACAGACGCGCTCACGACATGTACGGCAGCGCAGAGTTCGCGGATGTCGGCCTGTCGGGTGTCGATCAGGCCGTGGCAAGTTTCAACACCCGCTACGCGCAATTCGTTCGATCCGGCAAGGTTTGGGTGGAGGGTGACAACAGTTACGGTCAATTGGGGTTATTTCAAAACCCCCGAACAGCGTCTTTACAAATCCCGTGGGCCGGGAACGGCGAGTGTGTTCGGGCGTTTACAGGCGGCACGGCTTGTTACTGGATTCGTCCCGACGGCAATGTCATGTCGTTGGGAAGTAACGGCTACGGGCAACTTGGCTTTTCAACACCGGCTGCGACCGGGTTCTATGGCATCATCGAGTTCAATGAACACAGACTGGAATCCTGACTCGCTCATCGGCCCCGAAGGCGTCCTGTTGAAAAAGGACGGCGAGCATCGTTATTCGCAGGGAAGACATCTGGTTGCCGGTTGCGGGATGAATCTGCGCCAAACATTTTTAGTGAAGGAAATTCTCAGCAATGCCCGAACGCATCGTATTTTTAAGCCAGATTGAATTGTCCGCCGCCGCGTCATCGCCCAAGGAGTCGGTGCGCAAGCAGGAACATGACGAGCATGTCAACAACGTTTTGCGACACTTGCCAGGCGGCGGTTTGATTGGTCAGGTGGTTGTGATGACAAGTGCCGGGCTTGCATGGAAGTGGCCGAAAGTCGTTTGCGGATGCGGGCCCGGTTCGATGACGTTTGAGGAAACACCGCCAATCATGGCGTTACAGGGCATCGACTTCAACGTCATCAGGGAGGTCAAAATCGTATGAAGCAAACCTATTTGACTTTGGGTGCCGTCATTCGGAATCAGGAACATTACGTCAAGGAATGGCTGGCATTTCACCATCTCGTCGGCGTTGAGCGGTTTGTCATTGTCCTGCATCAATGTACTGACAAGACGGAAGAGCGAATCCGTGAGTTGCCGTTTCAGGATAAGATTCACGTCCACCACATCGTCAATGACGAGCAGTTCGTTCAACTGGGAACCTACCTCTGGATTACCCGGAATTACGGCCCATTCACGAAATGGCTGATGTTCATTGACTCCGACGAGTTTTTCTTTGGAACGCGCGAGGATGACCTGCGTGTTATCCTTACCGACTATGAAAAGCACGGCGGTCTGGCCTCGCACTGGATCGAATATGGCAGCAATGGCCGCGTTATCAAACCCAAGGGACTGTCGATTGAGGCATTCACGAAACGCGCACCCGACCGGCATGGGGCTCATTATTCGTTCAAGTCGGTCATCCAGCCGCAGTGTTTTCAGAAATTTCTGTCGCCGCATCTGGCCGTGACACAACCGCTCACGGTCACCGAAGACCACCGCGAGGTCGGTGCGAATTGGGTCTGGATCGGCGACCGAAACCCCACACACGAAATCGTGCGCGTGAACCATTATCACGTGCGAAGCATGGAAGACTGGATTGAACGGTACAAACGCGGTCAGTGCAATGATCCCGGACGCAAGCATACGCCGGATGAGATGTATAACAGTCACATTTTCAAGTCCCGCGACCACGAAGATGTCCACGACGCGTGTATCTTACGCTTTGCAAAAACCTTAAATGCCGGATTGAACTCCATGAGATCGACGCATCTGCACCTGGCTTACGGTTCCCATAGCATCGCACTGCTTCCCTGTCTCCATTGGACGCAAGGCCCCGTTCTTGAAGTGGGGGCGGGCTGTTACAGCACGTCGCTGTTATCGTTGTATTCGCAATCACGGTACTGCCGGACAATGGAGTCTGATTGGCATTGGCTTGAAAAGGTGAAGGCTTTTTTTCCTGCATCCTGCGATCTTTCGGAAAACAGGGGGCATGAATTTCAATATGTGGAGAATTACCGGGACGCCGTCATGGAAGATCGCTCTTGGGACATTGTGTTCATTGACCAGGGCGATCACGCCAGTCGCGTGGAAACGGCCTTGCGCATGAAAGAGAAGAGCCGTCTGGTCATTTTACACGACACGGAACATGCGAATTTGGATTCCGCACTGAACGGTTATCGTTACAGGTACGATCTCAAGACCATTTTTCCCCCTACCGGAATCGCAAGCCAGGTGGATGATCTCGGATGGTTGAAAGACCTCCTCAAAGTCTATAACGCCTCTTAATTTTACGGCGCAATCTGCGGAAAGAAAGGAATATTTTGAGCACTGACACGACACTTGAAGATGCAATCCGCGAGAACGCAGCCGGGCCGAAGCGGGCCCAGGGCGATTCGGGAAGCGTCGAGCAACATTCGTTAAAAGACCAGATCGAAGCCGACAAGTACCTTGCCTCCAAAGAGGCGGTGCGTCGCGGCATTGGGATCAAAAACGTCAAAATTTCACCGGATGGGACAACGTAATGCTAAATCAGTACCACATGGTTTCTCAACGCAAGAACGGTTTGAGGAATTTGCTGTCGGTCGAGGATGGTCAGATATTCATCGACTGTTTTGGGAGGATTTTTGAGTGAAATCCGATGGCGTTTCACAGCGGCAAGCACGGATTCCGGCATCGACTGGAGTAACTCAAGGATAAAATCATCAGGATGAATCGCCTCAATTTCGTACTCGTCGAGAATTGATTTCGGAAAATCACGAAGATTGAACGTAACAATCCTGGAAACATTGCCGTGAATCGCAGCGGCCAAAACATGGCGGTCGTTTTGATCTTTGAGAGAAAGCGTTTCGATTAAGTCCTCGTACCCTTCAATCAGGCAATCCAAAGCATGGGCATCCATCAGTTGTCGTGTTCGCTGCAATTGTGTTACGGTCAAATGAGGATTGTTCTTCAACACATGGTAAATCCATTCCTCATGAATTGCGTTCGACCAGCAAGCACGAAACAAGCCTGTCACGGCAAGGTGCATGAGGAGATCGCGGAGCGGTGCCGGATAAAGCACACAGGCGTCGTATAGAACTTTCGGCGTTAGCATCAATAACCCAAATTCAGTTTTTGTGCTTCGGCAGCCAGTTTTTCAAGCGTGGTTTCGCGGTTACGATCCGTTTGGCGGCGGTATTCCAGAACGTCATTCAGCAAAACGCGACGATGCGTCCCAACAAGACGGTGCGGAATTTCACCGCCGTCAAGCAATTTGATCAGAAACGGCCTTGAAACGCCAAGAACCTCGGCGGCTTGCTGTGTGGTCAACTCCGTCTGAACCGGGACAACGGTCACCGCCTGACCTTCCGCCATAACGGAAAGCATCTCGGCAAGCAGCGGAATTGCGCTGGCCGGAATCGAACACTCGCCTTTGCCGCCCAGTTGAACGCGAAGTGCCTTATTACGAAACTTGGCCAGTTTTTCGCTGGAAATTCGGGCAATCTCCCGCTCTTCACCGGAAATGGCAACCGATGTCTCAAATCCAATCGTGGGCATAATATCGTCCCCTTTCTCTACGTCTATTATACGTCACAAGTAAAATAAACGCAATAAATGAAATTGCGTCATTTTTTGTTTGGGCAATAACTCGTTTTGTGGCAATAAGTTAAAAACCGACATTTTTTTAGGAAAAATGTGATGTTTTCATTTTTTACACGCAAAAAGAAGCCTCGGGCTTCACCTGCATCCTACTTGCAGGCCAAATATGATGCCGCACAGACGACCGCCGAAAATATCCGGCACTGGGCAATGGCGGATGGGTTAAGTGCCGATGCCGCCATGTCGCCCGACGTGCGGCGCACCTTACGCAACCGCTCGCGCTATGAGGTGGCCAACAACTCGTATGCCAAAGGCATGATTTTGACGATGGCGGGCGATTGCATCGGCACGGGGCCGCGTTTGCAACTGCAAACGAACGATTCCAAAAACAACCGGCAGGTCGAACTCGACTTCGAACGCTGGGCGGAGTGTGTTGATCTCGCCGCCAAATTACGTGCCATGCGCATGGCCAAAGCGACCGACGGCGAGGCATTCGCCTTGCTGGTCAATAACCCGAAACTTGACCACGAGGTCAAGCTGGACATCCGGCTGATCGAGGCGGAACGGGTCACGACGCCCGGTTGTCTGCTTGACAAACAGGCGTCGGCCGGCAAGTGGAACAAACAAGCACAACGAAATGGCAATACAACGGCCTGTGACTGCTGTATTGATGGCATAACATTCGATCAGTACGGCAATATCACGCATTACTATGTGCTGAAAAATCATCCCGGCGACATCAAATTCAAGTTCGAGGATTTTGAGCGTGTGCCAGTGGAAAACATGATTCACTGGTATCGGCAAGACCGCCCGGAACAGCATCGCGGCGTCCCGGAGATTACACCGGCCTTGCCACTCTTTGCGCAACTGCGACGTTACACATTGGCCGTACTTGCCGCAGCGGAAACAGCGGCGGATTTTGCGGCGGTGATTTATACCGACGCACCCGCCAACGGCGAAGCGATGCCGCTTGACCCGATGGATGTGATACCGCTGACAAAACGCATGGCAACGGTGCTTGCCGACGGCTGGAAACTTGGCCAGATCAAGGCGGAACAACCGGCGACCTCATATCCCGAATTCAAACGCGAAATTTTGGGTGAAATCGGTCGCTGTTTGCAGATACCCGTCAATATCGTCACCGGCGATTCATCGCGGCATAATTATGCCAGCGGGCGGCTTGACCATCAAGTGTATTTCAAAGCACTCAAAATTGAGCAGGATCATCTTGCCCTTGCGGTCTTGGATCGGCTCTTTGATGCGTGGTATCGGGAATATGAATTGCTCAACGGTCAAAGCCAATATCTTCATTACGCACCAGTGACCAACGGGAACGGGTTATCACGCCGACGCGGTAGCGTCGAACCGCCCGCCCGGCTACGGGCCTGGATGTGGGATGGGCAGGAACATGTTGACCCGGCAAAAGAAGCGAACGCCCAAGGGACGCGGCTGCTTAATCTGACAACGAACCTTGCAACCGAATACGCGAGACAAGGCAAGGATTGGGAGATTGAACTGCGGCAGATCGCAAAAGAGCGGGCGTTGATGCAACAACTCAACCTAACGGCGATTGACCCTGCGAAACCGGAAAAACCGCCCGATAACGAGGAGGAAGATGACAACATCACTCAAGATCGGTGACCATTGCTCTTTCTCAATGGGTGCCAACACGCTTCTCAAAACCCGCTCTTTCAATTGTCACGGCAACGCAATTCTGCTTGGCACGGTTCGCACGATTACTGTCAACTCCACCGGCGTGATCGACGGCGACGGCACCATTTATCACTCGTTTTCACGAACAGGTGAGGTCTCCCGGTCAACCATCACGCCCACCGTCGCGCAGATCAACATTGATCTTGACGACGGCGAACTTGATTTATATGGAATCTATCACCGTTCATTCGAGAACGGGATGATTCACACCTTTGATGTGTTGGGCCCCCTTGCGGTGTTCGCAATGGGAATGCCCTTCATTTTGTTACAACCTGAAATCAACAAGGATTATTATGCTCCCTAACTTTCTCACATTTCACACGATTCCCGTGTTTCTCAAAGCCTCCGGCGAAGGCGGGGATGAAGGGGAATTGACACCCACGTTCAGCATGACCGCTTACACCGGCGGAAAGATGAACATTGATGGCTTTCAGCATCCGGTGGTTGTCGATCTTACCGGCCTCGACATTCCGTCGCAAAACATTCCGATCCGGCTCGACCATAAATCCTCGCAGGGTATCGGGCATACGACCAGCATCCGCATCGAAGACCACGAGCTTGTCGCCGACGGTTTGATCAGTCGTGACACGGACTGGGCGCGCGACGTGGCCAACTCCGGCGCAAAAGGTTTTCCGTGGAAGGCCAGCATCGGCGGGCCCATTCACGAAGTCGAATTTATCCCGCATGGGACACACGTCGAGGCCAACGGTCAGGAGTTTGAAGGCCCCGTTTATCTCGTGCGCAAGATGACGCTCAAGGAGATCAGCTTCGTTGACAATGCCGCCGACACGAATACGTCAGCGACCGTGAATGCTTCAGAGAAGCATTCTAGCACATCGCGGCCGAAAGTCAATACCACCCTCAACAGTGCAAGCGGATATTTTATCAATCCCGGTTCCACCAACGACGACATGCCACAGAGGACAACCATGCAAGCGGGAGACCGACAACCATCCATGCCGACACCTGCCGTTCTTGAAACAGGAATGATAGCAGACGTGCAACAGCAGGTTCGGGCGGCGACACTGGCCGAAACGAAGCGCATTGAAGGCATCCGTGCCATTGCGAAGGATGAACAAACCGACCTCGTTGTCAAGGCCGTCACGGAAGGCTGGGACGTGCCGCGTTTCGAGCTGGAATTCTTGCGCCGGTCGCGGCCTGTTGCCACCAGTGTTCGGCAAGAGCAGAATCGCCCGACGAATCAGGTGCTTGAGGCAGTCGCGATGCACGCAGGCGGCGTGACGCTTCAGGCAATGGAAAAACAATACACCGAGCCGGTGCTTGAGGCGGCGGACAAGTATCGCGGCATCGGGATTCAGGAGTTTTGCGAACTCGCCTGCGGCGGGCAACTGCCGCGTTACAAGCGGGACGCCATTGGTTGGCTCGAAGCGGCGTTCAGTACGACGACGTTGCCGGGTATCCTTTCCAACATTGCCAACAAAATGTTGCTCGACGGCTACAACTACGTTGACGATACATGGCGACGCATCTGCAAATTTGCGACGGTCAACGACTTCAAGACGCATTCGCGCTACCGCCTCACGAGCGATTTCAAGTTTGAGAAGATCGGCGACGGCGGCGAACTCAAGCACGGCAAGCTCGACGAGCAGAAGTTTACGCAAAAGGCCGACACTTACGGCATCATGTTCGCGCTGACCCGGCAAATGATCATCAACGACGATCTTTCGGCCTTGACCGACGTTCCGCGTCAGATTGGCATGGGTGCCGCCGAATCGATCATGGACGCCGTTTGGGACTTGCTCCATGCGAAT
>WRMR01000171.1 GCA_009776995.1 Planctomycetaceae bacterium
GCAGGTCGTCGAACAGGCGTTTCCAATGTGCGGTTTTTTGCAGATCGGCAATCAAATAAGGCGATGAGGTTTGGGAAAACTGTTCAAAATCCGACCGAAAGAATCGCGGTAAACTCCCAAACGCAATTTGGGAGTCAAAATACATGCCGGGGTATTGGTCTGGCACGATGGCCTCACCCGACTGGCTGATTACCGTCATGTTGGGAAAGGAACGTTCGAAAAGCGTCCTCAATATTGCGTTGCATTCAACGAAACAATGGCCGACCTGTCGAGCCAAATCAGGCAGGCACGAGGCAAATTGAATCTCGGACGCGATTCCACCTTCGCCGTAAGCCAAAACGGTACAGAGTTTTCCGGTTTCACCGTTCCAATCGGGCAAAAAATGATTGCCCCAAGTTCCCGCTTCGCATATCTGACGGGCTTCAAAGCCAAGCCAGCCGCATTCCAAGTCGCCTGTTGCCAACAATGACCGGCCGTAACCGTATAAAGCCTGAACGTGATTCGGGTTATTGCGAATCACCGTTTCATAATGCGGAATGGCCCTGTCACAGTGTCCCATTTGGCGGAGTGATTCGGCCAAAATCAGGTGTGCCTGTTCTGAATCCGAGTCAAGCCGCAGAACTTCGCGGGCCGCTTGAGCCGCTTCTTTATGATTTTTGAGAATTTGCGAAATATGGGCAATGGTCAGCCAGGCCGAACCATCTTCCGGTGACATTCTTACAACATTGCGAAATGCGACCAACGATTTTTCGTACTCACCGCGATCAAAATGATGTTGTCCCAGTGCGATCCCTTGGTCGGGCGTGGCCGGTTGGATTTCTTCCGTTGTCAACAATGCGTGATAGGATTCCATTTGTTATTCCTGATGATTCACGTCAAAAATAAGTTGTTCGATGAATCAGAGCCGCGATGGTAACACAGCGGCTGCTCCGCTCGATGACTCTTGCGGCCCTGATGGAAATGTTCCCATTGATTATTGCGCGACTCGTTAGCTGTTGCTTTACCTGAGAAATATTCTGTGACTATGTACAGGTTATCGTCAGCGCAATCGTTAAACTTTATGTAGTCGGCAAAATTTACAAAAAAATTGTAGCAAAGGGGGGTCGGTTTTCTCCGACATTCCCTCTTGACGTTTTTCGTCGTTTTTCGTATGACTCGCTTGTGGTGGTATTTTTCAACAGCCTGCCTTCACAAAACCACAAACGAAGAGAAACTGCGCAAAATACAAAGGCCAGGGATGTCCGTTTTTCGCATTGACACAATAAAATACAGCCTTGCTGGTAAACTCGCACTCAGTTTCCTTGTTGTGAGCTTGATGCTGTTGCCGGGAACATCGGCTTCCGGCCAGAGTTTGCGGGAACGGTGGGAAGCATATCAGCAAGAACAAAAACTCAAAGAAGTCAATAACGGCGGCGGGACAGAGCAAATTGCGTCGAGACATCGCCCGGACATGGCAACGCAGCAATCACAACAGTTTCCGCAGGTGACGCAAACGGCCGATTGGAGTAACACGACCTTGCGTGCGGCACAGCAATCGAGCCGGGGCATGACCGACGAAGTGGCCATTCGCAAGGCATTGCTCGGAGAACGGCAAAACGACGCCCGGTTAAATGATATTTGTTTCGTGACGCCAAGTATCGGCTGGGCGGTTGGCGATTGCGGCGTCATCTGGCATACGCAAAACGGCGGTCAGAATTGGCAGTTGCAGGAAAGCGGGACAGACAGTCCGCTGTTTGCGATTGATTTTATCGACCCGCGCAACGGGTTTGCCGTCGGCGGCACAACCGAGCCGTATTCGCATCGCGGTTGCGGCGTCGTGTTGCGGACGTCGGACGGTGGCCAACGCTGGGAACGCATTGCAACGTTTGCGTTTCCGATTCTGTATTGTCTCCGCATCGACGCGCCGGGGCGGCTTTGGGTCGCCGGGAGTGCCTCGGAGCAGTGTCCGACCGGGATTTTACAGACAACCGACAACGGCCAAACCTGGCAGGTGCAACCGGGTGCCAAAAATGAGGGCTGGGGTTCACTCGGCTTTCTTGACGGGAATGGCGGCTCCAAAATCGGCGCGGGCGTCGGGTTGGATGGTGCGATTCAAGTGGTGCGGGACAAACCGTCTCTGTCGCGCACGCCGCCGCTGGGTTTGCGCCGGGCGAATGCGATTGATGTTTTTACGCCGCGCCCCGTTTCGACGCAAAACCCCGGTGTGCCGCAACAAGCCATTTCGCCATACACCGGCTGGCTGGCCGGCGACGGTGGCGTCATCATGTGTACGCGCAACACGGGCATGACCTGGGAAGTGCCACCGGGCTTTTTGCCGGTTGACCGTCCTGATCTGTTTGACTTTCAGACAGTGTTCGCGCGCGACACGAATATCTGGGTCGCGGGCAATCCCGGCACGGTGATTTTTTACTCGAACGATTGCGGCGCGAACTGGCACTCTGCCCGGAGCGGCATTTCGACGCCGATCCGCAAAATACGCTTTATCACGCCGCAATGCGGCTTTGCCGTCGGCGATTTGGGCACGATTCTCGCAACGGGGGACGGCGGGCGAAGCTGGCAGGTGCAACGCGCTGGCGGAACGCGACTGGCCGTACTTGGTATTTTCAGTCGGGTGCAGGATGTGCCTTACGAAGCACTGGCACAGCTTTGCCTCGAAGAAGGCTGTCTCGGCGGCGTGAGTGTCCTCTTTCGGCAGGATTCAATGCGACGGGACGGCAACGAAATTCCCACAATGCGGCGGTTACACGAAGCCCTGGTCAACTGCGGCGGCACGAGCAGTATGCAACCCTGGGCGTTTTCGATTGACCACGACGAAGTGCCGGGTAGTATCAATCGCATCGTGGAGCGGCTCGAATATGAAAACGACGGCCACGGATTGGCCCGGCTTCGTGAGCATCTCGTCGCGACGATTCGCACCTGGCGGCCGAATATTGTGCTGGCACCCGGCAATGTCTCCGCAAATGATTCGTTGTGTGACCCGGCCCGTGACTTGCTGTATCGGGAAATCGTCTGGGCGGCACAAGCGGCGGCCAACCCCATGATGTACCCGGAACAGTTGACCGAAACGGGTTTGCAAACCTGGCAGGTTGACAAAGTGCATCTCTGTTGCAATCCAACCGTGTTGCAACAGGACGAAGACGCCGAACAACAACGTCTCGCCGCGTCGAAGACCGGCAACATTCATGTTCGCACACAAACGCTTGCTCCGCGACATGGGAAAACATACAGCATTATGGCTCAGGCAGCCCGTCCGTTGTTCGATGCAAAACCGATACCGCCGGAAACAACGGTGCCGTTCCGCACCGTGTACGATGTGGCCGCTTTGCGGCAGAATCGCGACCCGGCGGACTTCAACCGCAGTACGCTTATGGGGGCAATCTCACTGCCTTGCGGAAGTGAAGCCCGTCGCGCAATGCAGCCCTTGTCGATGATGTCCCACTATGATCGCATTCAACAGCAGGTCATGCACCAGGATTCGGCACGGGGTATCATCAGTGCCGTGGGACGCAACGGACAACTCGGTGACGGCAACCGTGTTCTTGCGCAACTCGACGGGCTGACGCAACGTCTTGATCCGGAAGCAGCCGTACAAACGTTGTTGGAAATGGCCGCGAGGCTGCATCTCACCGGCCAGTGGGACGCGGCGGCGGAAGTGTATCTGCGTCTTGTTCGTGATTATCCGAAGCATGTTGCAACGAAGGCCGCATACACCTGGCTCTTGCAATACATGAGCGGTTTCGATGAGGGCGAGCGTACCGGTTTGCGTGATTCGGCAACGAACATTGTCAATACGGCATTCGATACAAGGAGAGTTGACCAATCCCGGTTGTCTGAAATGACGGAGGAAATCGGCTTGCGGACTCCGGGGACGCAAGGCAACCGGAGTCTTGTCGATTGGTCAACCGGCGAAACGAAATCATCCAATCAGTTTGACAAGGCACGGGAACTTACGGATTTTGTTGCTCAAATTTCCCCTGAAGTGCTGAACGATCCGCGTGTGCGGTTTTGCCTGGCGGCGGCGCAAATCAAAAACGGCGAATCGCGACTCGCCGAAGGCTATTACATCCAACGCAATTTGCCGCCGAACGATGACGTTTGGGCGGTTCGCGCAGCCGCAGAGCTTGCGGTCAACGGCGGCGTCATGCCGGGGCAAAACCAAAGAACGCGTCTCTTGCCGGCAATCACATGTCGTTTTACGTCGGAACGACCGTTCCTTGACGGAAAACTGGATGGCGATGTGTGGTCGCAGTGTACGCCAGCCGTTTTCTCCCATGCGGACAACCCCACCGCCCCCCTCCAAGAGAACGGTCAGGTTATGCAAACTGCCGCGAGTGATGACCGTGAACAGACCGGTGCCGGAACGCGGAACCTCGGCACTGAAGCGATGTTCCTCTACGACCGCGAGTTTTTGTATGTCGCGTTGCGATGCCGGAAAACGCCGGGATTTGCATATCATTATCAGGATTTTCGCGAAATTCCCCGCACACACGACCCGAACCTTTCCCGTGAAGACCGCGTCGAGATGTTACTCGACCTGAAACGGAATTACACGACGTATGACGCGTTTGAACTGGATTATCGCGGCTGGATCAGTGAGTCCCGCTGGTCCGATAAAAACTGGAACCCGCGATGGTTCGTCGCGCGGCACGAAGATGAAACGTACTGGTACGTCGAAACCGCCATTCCGTTCGACCAGTTGACCGATACCAAGCCGAAATCGGGAACGGTGTGGAACATTGCGCTCCGCAGAATCGTCCCCGGCGTGGGAATTGACGCCTGGAATGCCAGGCATTCTTTCAACACGCGTGAAGGTTTCGGACATCTCGTCTTTGAGTGATGATTTCGGATACATGCCACATTCTCGCACAGGCTTGACCGAAAAACAACGGCAAAACGTCAAACAGGGATTCCCTGGCAGAAAAAAGGACCAAAACAGATTTGCCGCCGATCGGCAAGAAGGGCTTTTGTGGTGTTTCCGAAACGCTGGATAGTGGAACAAACCTTCGCCTGGTTCAACAAGTACCGCCGAAATGCCAAAAATTACGAACGAAACCCCGAATCAAGCAAGCGATCATCGACATCGTTCATGACCGCAAGAATGCTCAAATTACTCGAAAATAGTGAAAAAGCCAGTGAAAGACTTTGCTCTTTGATCAGAAATCCCTTGTTTTACGGGTTTTTTTGCCATTTCGTAATTTTTTTTCAATGAAATCGCTTGCCTTTGTCGAAATAGTGGGGTAAGGTAAACATGCGTGATGTACCGTAAAACACGGCGTCAAACGCCTGACTCACGTTTTTTGAGCACCCCCCTGTTGTTTGGGATGCTTAATCAACCCGCCGCGAGACGGTCTTGCGGCTGCGAAATTGACGAAAGATTTTTTTCATACGAACCATCAAACAACGAAAATATTGTTAGTCATCATTTGTTGTTTTGCTGTTCCGTATCAAGGATATTTCGTTTGTTTCGAAAAAAGCATTCAGACAATCCTTTTTTAGGAGAACACTCACATTATGGCAAAAGCAGTCGAAGAAAAGAAAGCCAAAGCTTTCACCAAAACCCAAATCGTGGCGGAAATCGCCGAAAAAACCGAGTTGGCGAAAAAAGACGTCAACGCGGTCATTGACGCCCTGAGCGATGTGGTCAAGAAGAGTCTGGGCAAGAAAGGCCCCGGCAGTTTCGTGCTTCCCGGCCTGGTCAAGATCGAAAAGAAACGCGTCAAAGCCACTCCCGCCAAGAAAAACGTGGCTAACCCCTTCAAACCGGGCGAATTCCGCGACATTCCTTTCAAACCGGCCCACGACAAAGTCAAAGTCCGCGCTCTCAAGGGACTGAAGGAAATGGTCTGACAAATTCAAAACGCAAAGTTCAAAGTGAAGAGCCCAGAGGTAAAATTCTGCGTTTTACACTTTGAATTTTGCGTTTTGAACTCTGAACTTACTTCACCCTTTCTTTTCCCGTGAGGACTCTTTCCCACACTTCCGACTTGAGGGTTTCCGGGAGGAACATCACCGCGCCGTTTCTCAGGCCAAAATTTGCGCCGCCGATGTGGTGTACTGCCGAACGCCATTTGACTGGTATTAATTTTGTGACCTTTGTGAAAAGCTTTGTGACCTTTGTGTTATAAATGATTTCAACACAAAGAACACAATGGAATGCATAAAGTTCACAGACATCAATGCAAAGTCTATGGCGTTGTACGGTATAACTTCCGATGGCGTTGCCGGGTTTCTGTTTACCGCTTATTCCCGTTTTGGCCTGGTCGAAGGTCACGTCAAAACCCAAGTTCATCCAGTTGCCTGGAGATCATCGTCCGGCGTGGTGATCGGCTTGATGCTGAACTGGTTGACGAGAACCTCAAGTACTTCGGGCGAAACGAAGGCCGGGAGACTCGGTCCAAGCCGGATGCCCTGGATACCCAGCGAAAGCAATGTCAGGAGAATGGCAACGGCTTTTTGTTCGTACCAGCTCAGGATCATCGACAGCGGCAGCTCGTTGACGGAACAGCGGAAGGCTTCGGCCAAGGCGGTCGCAATGCGAATGGCGGAGTAAGCATCGTTGCACTGGCCGATGTCAAGCAGACGCGGAATGCCGTCAATATCGCCGAAGTCCAACTTATTGAAGCGGAATTTGCCACAGGCCAGAGTCAGGATGACACAATCGTTCGGAATCTTTTGTGCCAGTTCGGTGTAGTAATTCCGCCCCGGCTTGCTGCCATCACACCCGCCGACAAGGAAAAATCGCCGGATTTTGCCTGTCTTGACCGCTTCGATGACCTTGTCCGCCACACCAAGAACTGCGTCGGCACCGAACCCTACGGTAATCCGCTGTTCCGGAAGAACATCATCCGCAAAACCGGGCGAGACCAAAGCCGCTTCGATAATCGCCGAAAAATCTTTTGTGCCGATTTCACTTGACGGAATGTGCTTGACGCCGGGAAACTCGACCGGCCCGGTGGTGAAAATCCGGTTGATGTACGAATCACCCGGCCGCTGGATGCAGTTGGTCGTCATGAGGACAGGGCCGGGGAAATCGGAAAACTCTTTGACCTGATCCTGCCACGCACCGCCAAAATTACCGGCCAGGTGTGGAAACACTTTCAGTTTCGGATAAGCGTGTGCCGGCAGCATTTCGCAGTGCGTGTAAACGTTGATGCCTTTGCCTTCGGTTTGTGCAAGCAGTTCGGCAAGGTCGCGCAGGTCGTGTCCCGAAACGAGAATGCACTTACCCTTGACTGGCGTGACGCGAACGCTCGTCGGTTCCGGCTTGCCGTATGTTCCGGTGTTCGCCGTATCGAGCAGTTCCATCGCGCGAAAGTTGATCTTGCCGACCCGTAACGCCTCGGTCAAAAGGGCGTCAACGCCCGTCGGATTGTCATGGAGCACGGCCAATGTCCGGGCAAATTCGGCCATGAGTTGGTCGTCGCGTTGACCAAGTGCCAAAGCATGATGCGCATACGCAGCCGCTCCTTTCAAGCCGAAGAGAACCAAATCCTGCAATCCGGCTGCCGTCGGGCCGAAATCCTGCAAACGCTTCCGATGCGAGAAGCGTTCGGCTTGTTGAAGCATCGCTTCGCGCGTTCCGCAGGCACCACTCGAAAGTTGAACAGAACAATCGGCAGACGCCATGATGCTCTCAAGCATTTTTTTGGCATGGCAAATCATTGCAACGATAGAGGCTTCATCAAAATTGACGTTCGTTCCCGTTGCAAAAAGAGCGTCGAGAATAAACTCGTCAACGGATGCGTTGCGAAGGCCTTGTTGACCGACAAGATCAACCGCAAAAGCGATCTCTTTGATCACTTGGACAAGCAGGTCTTGCAGGTTCGCAGTCGTGTCGTTTTTGCCGCAAACACCCACGACCGTGCAACAGGTTCCCCGGGCGGTTTGTTCACACTGATAACAGAACATGGACATGATGGTTTTCTCCCATAAATTGAAAGATGACATGTGTTGAACGATTTTTCAAAGTTTCGATTGTCAAAATAACTTTATCGCCGTTTTTTGGAATGGCAAGCGTGATTTTTGTGAAAAACAGAAAATGATTTTTGACACTTTGGGTGTCAAAAATCCCAAGTCGGACGCAACTTACGTCACAGAAACAATTTGCCGGAAAACTGCAAGGTAAGAAAAAATTTTCAGAATTTTTCCTACCGTTCATGGTCAGGTGTGAGTTTTTCTGTCCAAGTGGGTGTTTTGGGTTATTTTTCGTTTGATTTCAGCGGCGTGGAGTGCGATTGCGAGGACTCCGGTTTCTGTCCAGCTCATGCCGCGGTGTTTGCATCGCTCCGAAACCGCCACGTCGTTCCACTTTTCCACGCGCGTGCTTGCGATCCAGAGCCCCTGGTCATGGCGCGATTCGTAATCCGCGATCCCACTTCGCTTGCGAATCAAATAATCGATCAACCCCTCGACGCGCGATCGCACCCGGCAACGCGGAAGCAACTCCTTCAAGAGTATCACCGCATCCGTGACGTTCCCTTTCCAGAGGCAACCCAAAATTTCTCGCTGGTGTTTTTCGCGTTCCTCTTTCGCCACGCCAAGGCCGCTCAGGTCGGAGCAAACCCGTTTGCACAAATGATACCAACATAAAATGTGATACACCTCGACGCCGGTCAACCGCGTGATCCCCTTGCCGATCCATGTCGCGCCGTCGCTGATGACTTCCCAATGTTTGCCGGTGAACAATCCCCAAAATGCGAGGATGACCGCCACCAAGAATTGCAACGATTCCGCCGTGCGTGCCGCGAGGTATTCTTTTCGGCCCGTGCCGTCTTCCAATGTCGCGGTGAACGTCTTGTTTGTTTTTTGACCGGCCTCTTGTGATTTCGTGACGACTTCGTCCGCCTGCAACGGAATCACGTTCGGCGGAACATGACAACGCGGTTTTGTGTTTTTCACGGAATCGACAACATCCGTCACCTTGTTTTCATGCGTGATTTCGCGGGTTTGCGACATGAAGTGATGCGCAAGCATCTTCGCTTCTTCCTCAATATGAATGTCTTCATGATTCATGTCATCGTTCCTATCTTCCGGCGAAAGTTCCTCAAGCAAATCGTCATGCCGTTCTTCCGGAGAAGGCGAAGGAAGAAAACCGTGCCGCTCCAAAATTTCGCCGTGCTCTTTCAACCCGTTGGCGATCAACCGGCGTTGCACTTTCTCGAGTCGCTTCTCCTCCGACTGCTTGAGATTCCAAACGGTCGAATGCGACAAAAGCGAATCGACTCTGGCGTCCTGCGACAAGTTTTTTTGTGACTTGCGAAACGAAAGTTGTTGCGACTCCGCACACGCAG
>WRMR01000172.1 GCA_009776995.1 Planctomycetaceae bacterium
TCGCTAAATGCCAGCAGGCAGACCACTGTCACGCCGGATTGCACGAGCGTTGCCGCACGGGAAAGCATCTCATTGGTGTTTCCTCCTTCGCAAAGATCGGTAATCATCACGAAAATCGTTTGGGCAGGTCGCGTGATGAGTTGCTGGCAATAGGCAATCGCGCGGTTGATGTCGGTGCCGCCGCCGAGTTGTGTCCCGAACAGCACCTCGACCGGATCGGCGAGCAGTTCCGTCAAGTCAACAATCGACGTATCGAACACGACCATTTTTGTCGAGACAGCGTTGATTGATGCCAAAACCGCCGCGAAGATACTCGAATAAACGACCGACGGGGCCATCGAACCGCTCTGGTCAACGCAGAGCACGATGTCACGCAACGAACTTCGTTTACGACCGTAACCGACGAGGCGGTCAACGATCAGGCTTTTCTTGTCCGGTTGCCAGTTTTTCAAATTGACGCGAATCGTCCGGTCGAAATTGAGTTCGTTGTGCCTGGGGCGATTGGTTCGCGTTGCCCGATTGAGACTTCCCCGAACGGCCTGTACTGTTTTGGTCGCGAGTTTTTGCATCAATTCATCAACCAGTTTTTTGACGACGAGTCGCGCGGTCGCTTTCGTTTTATTCGGGATGATCCGCCCAAGTGAAATCAATGTTGCAACCAAATGCACGTCCGGCTCGACCATTTCGAGCATTTCCGGTTCCATGAGCATCTGTTGCAGGCCGAGCCGCTGCAAGGCGTCACGCTGCATGACCCGCACAACAGAAGTCGGAAAATGCTTGCGGATGTCGCCGAGCCAGCGGTTGACCTTCGGCAACGACCCGCCCAATCCGCCGCGACGATCCTGTTTTGCACCGTAAAGCGATTCCAGCGTTTCATCCATTTCAAGAAATTCGGCAACAAGCGAACACGTCTCCGGCTCCGCATCGCGACCGAGTATCATCCGCCAGCGTTTCAAGCGTTCTTGTTCGGTGATCATGATTTACTCATTTCGTTCATTTCAATTCTGTTTAGCCGGGCGTCTTGGATGCCTCATCTTTTTGCCAGCCGACCGGTTTCCATGTTGTCTTGCCGTTTTCGGTTCGCACGATTTCGAAGAGCAGGTACGCCTCGCCGTTTTCGCCGACGAACTGTATGCTGTCCTGGAAATAGAAAAACCGGGCTGTACCTTTGAACTCGCGTTTTCCGGCGTTTTCAATCATTTCGACATGGCAATGGCCAACGACTCGCAGATGCAATTTGTTTCGCGGCCAATACTCCACGACAAAATCGACCCCTTGGGATTCACCGTCAAGATCGTATTTGACATTGTGAATATCAAGGGGCAAATCAACCGTTGCCGAGAGCAACTTCAACATGCCGTCAAGGATCGTTCCCCATTCGTGGAGACCATACCGCCCGGTGGTATCGGAGATCAACCAGTGCCAAACCAGGTCTTCCCATTCGATTTTTTCGTATCCAAATAACGTTGCCCAATCACTCATTGAATTCCTCTATCGTTTCAAGTCATCCCACGAACAACCTTCTGTTGCACCATAATCAAACTGCCAACCGTTCGACTTCCAAACCGACTCACCCTGATTGTTTTTGGCGAGTTCATATTGGAGTAAAACTCCGTCTGCATTGACAAGCCGTGTTTCATTGTGAAAAAAATACAAATCGACCGATGCGGCGATCTTTCGTGAGCCATCGTCTTCCGTCCATGTTTGAATGCCGCACCGTCCCACAATTCCCGGCAAAAGTGAGGTTTCCGGTTCATGCGTGACGGGAAAGATGACTCGCGGCTCCGGGTGATTTACATCATAAAAAACACGTCCTACGAATACGAACGGTATTTCAAAATGCGCACGGAGCGATGCTAATAATCCTTCGACAATGACGTTCCATTGGCCGATATTGTATGGTTCGGTCGCAGTTGTCCAATTCCACAAAATGTCTTGCCTCACAATTCAGTTTTTTCCAACGCGGCACCGGGCATTCAAGACGCCTGGCTAAACAGGTTTCTTCAAAATCATTTCCAACACCGGCAACACTTTCTCAACACGTTTCAAATCAATTCGCGATTCGTGCGTCGCAATGATATTTTCCTTCGGCGTCATCGTAACCGTTTCGCCGGATGTGGTGACGTGCAATTTTTTGATTTTCTGCCCCATCATGCGGAGTTCCGGGGCGGAGAAATCGGAAAACGAGCGGCGGAGCAGTGCGACCAGTTCTTGGAACATGTCGTCGGACAAGGTGCAGAGCCAGTGGTTGAGGATGTCCCAGAGCGGGTCGAATTGCAGCAGCGTTTGGCCGCTTCCCTGCAAAAAGCCCTGCATCCACTGGGCGACTTTGGCCGCTTCGAGTGCCGGGGTGACCGCCAGGGTGATTTGCATTGCCAGCGATTCATGCGACAGCACACCTTGCTCATATAACAATCGGCAACAGCTACCGCGAAGCATTCCATGCAGCGTGTCATCATTTGTAATGGCGGCGAGCACGCGCTGCCAGTCGGTGCAGTCTTCCGCGTGATTATGCAGGTCAAGAGCACTCTGCACGGCAACGATTTCCTCAACACGCCGTGCCGCTGCGTCGTCGTCCAGAGAACCACAGGCAGCCACAAGCCCGACAAGCACCCGTTGAAACAGTGCGTTGAACACCGGCTCGACCTGCGACATTTGCGTGCCGCGCACATTACCGTAGCGAATCACATTGACCAGCGGCACAAGCGCAAGCATCAGGCCGCTGATGTCGGACGAAACCGCCGCGTCGTTTTGCAGACGCACGAGCAGATCGTCAATGGTCGTTGCCGGGAGTTCCGCCGGGATCGCCGCTTCGATCAATGCTGTGATTTCCGGGATGCTCCTGATCGCCTCCGCTCTGGCACGTACAGCACCGGCCACCGCCGTTTCGAGCGTGTTGCCGTAACTGTTCGCCTCGATGATCCGCACGACGAACTCGACCTGCCATTGCGTTTGCCAGAATTCGTGAAATGTGCCGGTCGAACGAACCGCCGTGATTTGCGGTTTACCCCACGGCACGCCGAGCAATTGCAGGCGGTGCAACAGGCGGCTTTTGGCACGGTCGGTATCTTTTCGCAAATCGAGATCAAGCGTCACGATTTCTTCCGACACCTTCATCCGCAACTGTTTTTGCTCGCGTTCGATGTCCTTAAGCAAAGGCACTGACGGCGTTTCCGCCGGAACGCGACCGATGCGTTGCCCGGTATCCAGTCGGCGGCGGATCAACCGGAGCGGCGTCACATCGCCATGACACAGGACAGTCAAAATCGCCTCGTTGACCTCCGCAAGACCAGGCAACGGTCGATCGCGCATTGCGGCCAGCGCGTCGGCCAATCGCACCGCTTCGATCACACTTGCCGACGACGCATCCAGTGATTCGTCACGCAGTAATCGTGCCGCGCGGGAAATCCAGCGGGTCACGGCACGGTCGGGCGTTGTCCAAAGGTGATCGTACCAACCCGGCACCGACACGCCTGCCCCGTAACCGCTCCGGTATGCCAGCCGCGAATACGTCCACGGCGTCCAAGTGGTCGTCACTTTCGTTTTCGGGAGCTTGGTGAGCAATGCGTCATCGTCCTTCTTCGATGGGATCAACGCTTTATGCGATTCATCTTCCGCAAGCACATCCAACACCGGCGCATGCCACGCCCCGCAAACGACGGCGATTTTTTGATGCCCGACTTTGATTGCCGCGCGAATGCACTTTCGCATCCACGCTTCGCGCAACGGTTCATGACGCCGCGATTCACGTGTCGATACTTCGTTTGCTGTTCGCTCTCGCAATTCGGTCATGATGTCCATGATGCCGGAAAAGATGCCGTCCGATGACAATGATTGTTCGATCACCTGTTCCCACCACGACTCGGTGTCATCGAATCCCGCCAATTGCGAAAGTACCGCGAGCGGGTCATCGATGATTTGTTGCTCAAAAGTTTTTTCAACAGGTTCGGAGTCGCCCTCTGTTTTTTCCTGCGTTTCGTCATGATCAATCGGTGTATCGTCCGTCTGATTGTCACTTTTCCCATCATCCAGCGCAAACCGGTGTTGCCACGGCAAATCGATAAACCGCAACGGCACACCGTGTTTCGCGGCATATTGAACCGCCGTCCATTCCGGCGAAAATGTCGCAAACGGATAAAACACCGCCGACTCCGGTTTGTCCGGTTGGTAAACGAGCATCGCGACCGGCGGTTCCATTTCCGGCAACGCGGCCAGATGCAAAACCTCCTCCCCTTCCGGCGGCCCTTCCACAAGCACGATATCCGGCACCAGCGATTCCAATGCCGCTGCAAGTGCCCTGGCGCAACCGGGTCCGTGATGACGAATTCCAAAGAGATGTAGCGTCATGTCAAAACTCCCAGCACGCTCGATACAGGTCTTTCCAACCGTCGCGTTCTTTGACAACGGTTTGCAGGTATTCGTTCCAGACGATCACATCCTGTACCGGGTCTTTGACGATACTGCCGACGACGCCTGCCGCGAGGTCGGTCGCGCGAAGCACTCCGTCGCCGTAATAACCGGCCATTGCAAGCCCGCTGTTGACGACGGAAATCGCCTCGGCGGTCGAAAGCGTGCCGCTCGGCGATTTCAGCTTTGTCTTGCCGTCAACGGTGATACCGCCTCGCAGTTCACGGAAGATCGTGACGATGCGCCGGATTTCTTCAATCGCCGGTTTCTCGACAGGCAGTTCCAACGCCCGTCCCAGTTGCCCGACGCGACGTTCGACGATTTGCACTTCCTCGTCAAGTGAATCAGGCACAGGAAGCACCACCGTGTTGAACCGCCGCATGAGAGCACTCGAAAGTTCGTTGACGCCCTTGTCGCGGTTGTTGGCCGTTGCAATGACGTTGAACCCTTTTTCCGCCTGGACCTCGTCGCTCAATTCCGGGATCGGCAGCGTTTTTTCGGAAAGAATTGTGATGAGCGTGTCCTGCACATCGCTGCCGATGCGTGTCAGTTCCTCGACACGTGCGATTTTACCCGCCGCCATTGCCCGCATCATCGGGCTTGGCACCAATGCTTCGCGTGACGGCCCCGCCGCGAGCAGTTGGGCGTAATTCCAGCCGTAACGCAAGGCCGATTCGTCCGTTCCGGCAGTGCCTTGAATCAGCAAGGTTGAATCACCGCTGATGGCCGCCGCAAGATGCTCGCTGACCCACGATTTGGCCGTTCCCGGCAAGCCGTACAACAGCAATGCCCGATCCGTCGCCAGCGTCGCCACGGCAATCTCGATCAATCGACCGTTGCCGATGTATTTGGGCGAAATCTCCTTGCCGTTCGGCAACTGCCCGCCGAGCAGGTACGTTTTCACTGCCCACGGCGAAAGCGACCAGTTGCGCGGCTTTACCTTGTCGTCGATTTCCCTGAGCGCAGCGAGTTCCTCCGCGTATTCCTGTTCGGCGTGTTGACGTAATACGGCTGTTATTTCGCTTTTCGGTTGTTTTGCTTTTGCCATCTGATTCTCTTTCTAATTCGTAATTTTTCCGTGAATGTCCGTGGCAAAATAATCTGCCAACAATCGCTCAAATTCCTCACAATACGCTAATTCGTCGCGGCAGGCGGCAACATCTTTTGCATAATATGCCGCTTTTTGTTCGAGTTTTTCCAGTAATGCCGAAAGGGTCGAATAAAAATGCTTGGGAAAAAACGGGGCCAACCCATTCACGAATCGTATTATAAAACTGGAATCTTTGATATAAAGGAGCAACGATTGCACAAAGGCGTCATCCCACGGAATTGGTGTTTTAAGTGCCAGGTTAAACCACGCATCAATAATATAACTATGAAGGTGTTCGCTTCCTTTCCGGTCGTTCAATTTGGCAATGAATTTTTCCGGCAAACGTTTCAAACAATAATGGAAAAGAGCATTCCGTACATCTAACGCTTCGGAAACGGTTTTCGGTTTGACGCTCTCCCAAGCGTCCCAGAGCGGCTCAAGCCAGTGATCGTGGTCATCGAACCATTGCACGATGTATGTTGCCGCGTACAAAAACGACGAGTAGTAATCGTCTTTCGCCAGAGCCGCAAGAATGGCCGTCGGTGACAATTGAAACCGTGTCTCCCAGTGCGTTAGCCGAACGCGCCGCAGCAACTCGGTGACCTGCCACGATTTTTCGCCGACACCTTTGGGCGGTTTTTCTTCGATGGCATCCGCTTTCATCTCTTTGGTGAACGCGGCAGGCGGTTCGATTTGAAGTGCGTTTGATTTGGCATCCGGCTTGAGAAGTGCTTCGGCACGGTGGACCGTCCGTTTGGCGTAATCGGAATCCGGCAAGAGTGCCAGCATCGTTGCCGCCGATTGCCTTACAGGTTTCGAACGGTCACTCAAAATTCCTTCCAAAAATGAAACGTCCCCGTCGTTCAATTGCTCTCTCAAAACGTCCAGAAACGTCTCACGGTGTTCCGGTTTCTCGTTTTTCCAGGACGCGGCCAGTTGATCGCGGGCTTGGGCAGAATCAATGTCGCGCCACTGCCGAAGTGCCTGCACCCGATCTTGAAAATGCCCTTCATTCCACAACGATTCCAGTTCCGCAACATTCACCGTTGTCTTGTCAACCACACTGCCACTCGCCCATTGCCAATCCTTATGTTGTGCCGCAAGCCAACGTCCCCGTTCACCGAGAACAGCCAAAACGGTTGAACGTTCCGATTCCTTGAAGTGCCGCCGTTGCGAAAAAAAATGCAGGCAACCCGGCAACGACTCAAACGACAGCCGTAACCCCGCTTTATCAATCTGACGCAAAAAATGAAGCGGAACATGCGGTTGATCCAGCCGTTCCTTCAGGAAATACAGGATGATTTCCGACATCCGGGCAGAGATGCAAGGCAGCGTTTCCGCAGGAGCGCGGGCATCTTGCCTGTTTTCAGGAACGACATCGGGTATGTATCCCGCTCTTTCCGCCACAGCGTAACACCCTGCCTTGAGCAGGAGATTCCACGATGGCGATTCCGGCGCAATACCTTCCATCAGCGATTCAATCGCATCAACCCGACCTTCGGACACGCCTTCGACATGGCGGCCCTTGTCGGTTCCGAGCATCGCCTTTTTCAGTAATGTTGCGTCCATTGTTGCACTTGATTTACCGGCGTCTAAGACGTTCGGCTAAACGGGAATTGATGATAGAACCTGTCATTTGCCCATACGGATAACGGCATCAGTGTGCGGCTATTCCACTCTCCGAATAGCGTGACGGGATGCCCGCCGCCGATGGCATGCAAGAGCCAATGGTCGTTTCCGGCAAGCGGCAGGGATTTCCCTTCGGAATCGCTGATTTTCCATGTTCCATCAATGTGGCAAACTATCACGTCTTTCAGCAGCGCAGGCACAATGTCCAGCCACGGCTGCACGGCCAGTTGATCCGCGACCGAATCCAGGAACACCGGAATCGTGTGCGCCGCCAGCATCGGGAACATGGTTTCGGCGTTTTGATTGATTTCCCGTTTGAGAAATTTGCCCCGCAATTTGCCTGTCCCTGGCCAAAAAACGGCGTCACCGTCACCAAACGAACCGGGCAGATGCGGTTCCGCAAAGCCCTGATTCCCGGCGGCAAACTGCAACAACAAAAGCGGCCTTCCCGTTTCAACACCATAATACCAGTTGCGCTGCGTTTGGACTTTCCCGCTTTGTTGATATGATTGCCCAAGCAGCCCCCAGCAGTCGGTGACTGTTTCCCCGCTTGCAGCGAGTTCGTTTTGATCGACTGTCCAACCGATCAATTGCCGGATTTCATTTTGCAGGTCGCCCGGCAGTGTTTCACTGTTTTGATACGCTTCGACAAGCAATGCAAGTTGCCCCAATTCGCCGAGCAGTTGCTCCGGCCAATCGGCATTCGAGCCGGGAATTTCCGCGACCACTTGCAGCCGTGTCGCCAATGCCGATGCCTGGGCATCGACCAGACGTTTTGTCTGATCTTCCCAAAACGAGAGCGGCTTGCGTTCGAGTCCGGCGATGCCCGTCCGCGCGATGTCGTTCAGCCAAAGGGTAAACTGTTCCAGTCCGGCGGCAACACGATTTTGTCGTTGTTCCATACGCTTCGCCTGGGCTTTTTCATCAACGGGCTTGGGAGGTGTTGCCGCTTTTTCCTGTTTCTTTTGTGTACGTTCGTCTCGACCGCCAAGCCATTCTGTGATCCAATCCGGTTGGTCTTTTTGCGGCACGGCTTTCGGGTCATTGGCCGCCAGAATCAACAATCCAAGCACATGCTTGCACGGCAATTTTCGACTGGGACAGGTGCAGCGATACGCGAATTCCCGCTTGTCCACCCGGATTTGGTATGGATTTTTCCCGCTCCCCTGACATTCTCCCCAAAGTGCGTTTTCCGATTCACCCGTCGTGAGCCATTGCCCGGCCTTACCAAGTTTTTGTCCTGCCGCAAACGACGCCGCATCCGGCGAAAAGGATTGTATTTGATCAAGCGTCCAGTTCATGAGATAAAAATCGTCATCGTCGAAATCGTCTGGTATGAGAATCGTAATCTGCGGAGTCGAAACACATGAAAAACACGTTTGGAAACAGGTTATGTCTGTTACCGTATGGCCAACGCCAAATCGAAGATCGAAATTCGACCATAGTACATGATGATCCGCGCACTCACCTCCATTTATTCTAGCCAAATTGCCCAACGATATCAAGCTCCGTTGATATGGTTTTTGACAAACAAAAAAAATGAAAGAGCGGCAGCAGACAGTGTCGCTTCAAAACAAACATCAGCCTTTGATGTTGTACGATGCCGCGAAAATAACGCCGGAAAATACTCCGGTATTTTGCTATGACAAGCGGTCTGAGTGTGAACGCTTCAATACCCCCGAATATCCACTTGGCACTTTAGTAACCATAGTAACCATTGAGTAAACGATACCATAATCAACGACCAGTCAAATGTGCCCCAAAAACGTCACACTAAAAAAAACCGCCCGACAAGCCAAGTCTCGCTCGGCTTGCCCCAACCCTTGCCGAGAGCCGAAAAAGCCCGCACGGGGCAACGTGTGCGGCCACAAAGGGAAAACCGAAAAGCGGCGGATAGTTGGCAAACAGTCAGAAGGTCACGGGTTCGTTCTTGTTTTCGTAAAGCGTGTGCAATCAATGGGTTGTATTGACAAAACTATTGGAAACGCATCGCCTTCTGCCTGACATTCAGAAAGTCAACGGTTGGTAATTGGTAACACTACTGTCCCATCATAAATCGAACAGCATCAACTGGTTAGGGCTTTGAGTGTTTTGATCCATGTAATTTTTGTTTTGAA
>WRMR01000173.1 GCA_009776995.1 Planctomycetaceae bacterium
CCTGTGGTCACGTTACGCGAGCCGGATCAACGCCTTGCATACACGGCCTTCGACGTCGATTACAACGTGCGTATTCCGCAGGCATATCCGCTCTGGTGTGTTGTTATGGCCGTCAAGGGTAACATGCGCGGCCCGGCTTTAGAACTCTATCTTGAATGGAGTAATGCCTTGCCACGTCGCCCGGACGACCAGATGGCCTTTGACGTGTTCATCGACGAAAAATTACATCAACTGAAAAACGCCTCCCGGCAGGTCGAAGATGTGGATTGGGACACAATGAATGGATATTGGTAATGACAAACAACAATTCAAAATGTCTATGCACGGCATTGTGCCGGAAAGTTAATGATGGACGGGTTTGTGATTTTTCCTACCTTGAGTCCGTATTCGCATCTGACCTCTCTGACTATGAGAAATTCATCTTCTGCAAGCACTTCAGCGAACCATCGTTTCGGCATGGTTGGTTGCTCAGTTTTCGGCGGACAATCATTTCAGACGAAGAGTACCACGCACTGGAAACGCTGGCAGAGAGAAAATACATCGAACTGCGTGACGAAGGGAACGGCTTTATTGCCATCGGACGCCCCATTTGGCCGGAATTGTACCACGAAGAGTTGCCGGAGGATGGTTGATTTGGCCTTGCTTTATGCAAAGTTTCCCATTGACTGTTTTGTGACTCGGTAACTCGAAAAATATTTTTTATGCGAGATGTTCGCATATTATGCATACCTGTGATATTCGACTCTGCAATGAGGAAGAAACTTTGAAAAACTTTTACGAACTTCGCTTGATTGATTTTGTGTTTTGACCATCATGTGACGTGTTGAATGCAACACAAAAACGCCGCAAAACGCGGCACCAAACCACATTTTTGAAAGGTTAGAATCATGCAAACGAAAAGTATCATCACCGGCAACGTTTACCTCATCACACTTGGCCGCAACGAAGTCCAGGGCGAAGTCATCAAGGCCACCGAAAAGGGCTGGAACGTCCGCCTGCTGGCCAGTGACAAGGTCATCAAGGTCACAAGCGAATCGCGATTCATCCGCAAGGCAAGAACGATTGGAATAACGGGCGACACGCCCAAGGCCAAGGGAAAGAAAGCGAAAGCCGCCACCACGCCCAAGCAACCAAAAGATGGCCTCTCCGCCCTCGACGCGGCACATAAAGTGTTGGTTGAGATTGGCACGGCACTCACCGTGAGGCAGATTACCGAGGTGATTCAAGACAAAGGCTATTGCCCGAATCTCAAGGGAGTGACGCCGCACCTGACGATCTCCTCGGCACTACAGCGGGAAGTGAAAGGCAAGGGTAGTGAATCACGTTTTTACAAAGCAGACGTGGGTTTGTTTGGCGCGTATAGCGAATGAACTGAAACCCGGTCAAGCTGCCAGCCACCGATCATGTCGGTGGTTTTGTCGTGATGCAGTGCTCAAGTTTTCGGCGGATGAAAATACACTGACGTATAATTGTCGGCACCTTCGGTGACGAGGCTGATCTCCTGCAAGGTTGCCTGTCGTATGACATAACACGGCCCCATGACAGGGCGGCCATTGACTTCGACATGTTGGCCATGATTGACGTACTCCGGTTGCGAAAGCGATGCACCGATGCTTGCCCGCCACGGATAACCGAGCAGGCCGGAACGCCAAACGTCATGACCCGAAGGCAGACCGTCGTCCACAACACCGACGGCAAGCAGTGCGTTATGCACGATCTCAACTTGCATTGTGAGGCCGACAATTTGCGGCAGTTCGTGGTTGAGCAAGAGGGCGAGGTTTTGCCTGGGAATTTCGAGGCCGTGCAAATCGACAACAATGGGTAGCGAAATGCCACCCACCTTCATTTTTCTGCCGGTATAAGCGATCATGGAAATGCAAGGGAAGCGGTCGAGTGGAACGGAATCAAGCATAAAGGCTCCTTGAATTTGAGGTTGAAATGATTAAAATCGGAAAGTGTTATGCCGCCCGTTTTACAAAGTCGGACATGCCCATTCGCATTGAGACGGTCAATGCCAACGGTCATTGGCAGGCACGAAGTCTGACACATGGCCGTATTGTGACCGTCAAAAATGAGTCGCAAATTTTGCGTGAATGCAATGACGCAGACTTGTTGAAGATCGCAAAAACCGTCGTGCCAAACCGCCGGTCAAAGCGACAACCGCCAACACAACAATTGCCCACTGAAACGCCACAGGTCGCCCCAGTTCGCAAGGTGAAGGCGAAGCGACCCAAAGTACCGGAGTACAGTTTGACGTTGCTTGAGGCCGCTTATCGTGTTTTGCGCGAAGCCAAAAAGCCATTGACTTGCCATGAAATTGTTACCAGGGCGTTCAAGAAAAAACTGCACCGTAGCTCTGGTTCGACACCGCAAAACACGCTCAACGCCGCCCTCGCCACCGAGGTAAAGACTAAAGGCGATCAAGCTCGTTTCGTCAAAGTCGGTCGCGGGCTGTTTGCGGCAAGGTGATTCTGATATGGGTATATTGCCGAATGAATGGTGTTCGGTAGAATGTGTCTTTGGCAGTTGGTGAAATCACCAACCGCCGCAATGCCCAAAGGCAAATCACCGGATGGAAACGTTGAAATAACCCTCAAGACATTCGCGGTACGGTGATACCCCATGTTTTATCGAACACGCCGTTTTTGACAATGGCAATTTTACCGCGACCAAGATCAAGCGAAGGCAGGTCAAGACCATGCCGCTTGGCAAACCAAAGACACAAACGTCTTGCCTTGAAATGAGGGAAGACCGCAAGCAATGCCTTGAGACGGTCGAGGTCAACCGACCGAAACACCTGATCGGCAATAGAAAACTCCGACTCATGGCGGAGTTCAGCGAGAAACTCAAGCAAAGCCAGTTCGGGCGTCGATATGGGAATCGGCCAGTCCCAGGTGCCGAACGGGAAACTGGTCATTGCCGACTCCGGTATGCCTTCGGACAAACGACCATGCCAAGCTCGAAAACGGGCAATCGCGTCCAGCCGTTTCAGCCACTTGGGAAACGGAACGAGTCGGGCAAGGACAATTTCGGAAGGCGGTTGATCGACAAGGCCATGCTGGTGCAGTGCCGACCCGGACGCCACCCGGCATGGGATACCCATTTTCACCAACGAGTAAACCACGCACGGCCACTTGAGCGGCAGGCCGGGACGCCGATAGACACCTGAAACCACCGACTGCAATTTGCCTTTGCGAACACAATAATCAATCTGCGTTTGACTGAGACCAGCCGACCGCAGTTGAAAACGGTCAACCAAAACACCCTCCGGCATTACGAGGTCAATGATATTTTGTAACATAAAAACTCCCGGTTATCGAAACCGCATTTTTACAGAGTATGGTGACGCCAAAAAAATATTTCGATAACCACTGTTAAAATTAAATTTATATAAGCATATACGATTAAAAGACTTAAAAAACGTCACGAAAAGAGGGTGTCAGGCGGGTCGCCGGTTATCGACTTTCATTAACTTAGGGTACTTTTGCTACGTTAATGAATGATTACGATAACTACAGTCAAAAAGAAGTGACTGTAAACCGTTGATATAAAAAGACTTAAGTAAACGCCAAGAAAAAACGCCAACTGTCTCACTCACTCGTCTTAAGTCTTTTAATTACATAGAGATACGGTGAGAATCACGAAAATTTGCGTCACCCCCTGCAACAAACTGTACCAAACAGCGAAACTCATGCACGTGCCAAAATCGATTTTTGTAACGCAGTAAGTACCTATCGGACAAGGATTTATGACGATTGAATATCGTTTCGTTTCTCATGTATTAACAAGACAATAATCACAAGTGCCGTGTTTTACGATACGAAACACAAATGCGTGAAGTGCCGTAAAACATAGAGTCAAACAACTATTACCGTGTCATAGATTAGAAATATGCCTTGTTTTACGACAGGCAATGTCATTTGAGACTGTAAATCAAGGCGTGAATTTCGTTTTATATCATAAAATAAGGGATAAAACGAATTATTACAGAGTCATATAACCACGCTGAATCAAGCCGTGCGGCGTTCGCAAAATGCCCGATAAGCCTTCAAAACCGTTTGTTGCGGCGGCAAAATACTGAAGGTCGCGGCCAACTTGATCATTGGGTCACCCCAACGCGCTGTGTAAAAAACGCCTGTTCTCTTGCGGCGAAATTTGCGACCGGCGACCAAACCGACCCAATACCCAACCCACCCACGACCTCGCAACAGACGCGAAACCAGCGGCCTTTACGGGCATTCTGGTGGCGTTCGTGAAAACGGTTTTGACACGTAAAATGCAGTGCGAAACCCAATACCAATCTCGCCTCTGGCACGAAAAATTGCCTGCCATTTTGCATGGTGGATGCGGTTTGACCGAAGGTGTTCGTCCAATGACAAAGGTCAACGCAAAGCCCATAATCTCGCTCGGCCAATCCAACCATACCCGAAAATTCATGCCAGCTCATTTTTGTCACGGATATTGGTTTTGGGTATCCCGCAAAATAGCATTGGCCAGTAATGAAGCCCGACTCAAGCCGCCGCCGCATTACTCCATTCACAAATGATTTTCGTTAAATAATCAATTTGCATTGGGCGGGTGAGCGAATTATTTTTCAGCCCGACACCCGACCCCTTGGGAGAGGTGTCGGTGCATAGTACGTAGTACTATGTAAATTGGAACCGCTGCGTCACGGGTAAAGTAACAAAATATCACGTCCGGTGTGACGTAGCAATCACACCACAACCTGATTATAGTACATGGTATTTACTCACAACACGCTGTTCTGGATTTTGGCCGAACTGCCCTCCTTGCCGGATGATAACAACCAGCTCCTTTTTGACCAGCGACCGAATCGCCCTGCTGACAGCTTCACGGGTTTTGCCAACCTGCCGGGCAATCTCGATTTGCGGGATTGAAGCAACTCCGTCACGTTGATGCCGAAACAAGGTCATCACTACACGAAACTCCACGTCTTTCAAGCTCCGCTGATCCAGCTCAATCAAACGGTTAAACAACGCCCACCGTTTGGCATGTTTCAAGCGACGTTGTTTTTTATCAATATCCGAAACCCCTCTATCCGTCGCATTTTCAGAACTCGTCCGCTTCTTCATTGCTATCGCATTCATCTCCTGTAAATGCCTCGGTATATTTTGCATGTTTTGTGTCATAAGTCAACTCCTTTGTTGTTGTGATTGTTGTAAAATTGGGTGCGTCGTGAAAACTCTGGTGCGGGACATCAAAGAACAACTCGAAATCCCTATGCACTCCGTATCTTGATTTCAGGTGCTTGATCGTCGTGACATAACCGCTGGGACATTGGGCCTCCGGCAGGCAAACGCCAAAACAATCATCCGCACCGAACTCAATTTCGCCCGACTCCTTAAAACTCGAAAGCGTCAGGGTTTCTTTACCGTAACCGTTTTTGGGTTTGCCGGACTGCGGTCTCGAAATGGACGAACAGCAGAGCAGACAGCGACCTTGATCGGCAAGGACTCGCAATGCGTTCATGGTCTGATTCATTTCAAGCCGCATGTCTTTGGCCGACGCGAGCAGACTGCACGGGATACGTTGCAGGTAGTCCAGCACGATCAAATCGCCGCCACGTGTCTCCATTGCCTGTTGCACAATACGCAGGTCAATCGGCGGTAAGACAAACGTGACACGCTCCATGACCTCCGTCATATCCGCCACCGCCTGTTGGAGTCGCTCGCGTTGGCTATCATTAAAAAACCGGTTTTTGATAATGTTGTGTTCAATCCCGGAGATACGGGCCAGTTGCTTTTCCATGAGTACGGCAGGCGACATTTCAACGTTGGCCACGATCAGTTTCAATCTGGGATTCATGAACAATGCGTCGAAGGCCAGTTGCATGACCAATGTTGTTTTGCCAGAACCCGGCGCACCACCGAAAATCAATATCCGTTGTGGTGCCATTTCAATCCGCGCCAACTCGCCGAACCCGCCCTGCCACAAGACCGGCATGATACCTGAGAAGAGATCATTTTTGACCTGTCGCAAGACTTCAACACCCGGTATAATGTTCTTCATCGTGTCGCTGGTATCACTATTGACGCTCACTTTGAAGGCCGATAAATCGACTTGCGCTTGGCAGGTATAGCCTCCGTTTGCCAGACGTTTTGCGGCTTCGGAGTAATCGCCGCCGCATTCGAGCGTACAATAGACCTCAAACGGTGGTGTGTTTTTACCCTGTGTAAAGCAATTGTTGGGACTGAAGGTATGCAAAAACCCATTTCCTTGACGATTTTCGTGGTGGTGAATCTCACCACCTGCTTCCAACTCGCGTCTGACACTGGCCACGGTGTTTTTGTCAACGCCGACATGTCCGGCAATTTGCCGGTCACTCATTTTGAGTCCCTTTTCGTGACGCAAGGCCTCGGCAATGATCCGGCGTTTGTCGGCCGTACTGCGTTTCAGACCGTGCGTTGCATTGACCGTAAAGCTCGCCCATCGGGCTTCTGAGAGTGTTTCTTCCTTGATGATGACATCGATTTCCTCGCCTGGCTTGGCCCGCATGTGCGCTTCCAGTCGGTGAAAGCCGTCAACGAGAACCAACAAATCCGAGTCAAGATCGTGAAAAACCACAATGGGCGGAAACTCGTCACCGCGAAGCATCGCCTCCACATACTCCTCGACCGTCGAGGTGTCGGTTTGAATCCGTGCCTGTGTGTTCAAGTCTGTGCGTATCCGATTGGGATCAATTTTTTGTTGCATAAGTTATCTCACATGGGGTTGAAGAAAAATGTTCCAATAAAACAATGTTTCAGGAGGACTACGAATGCTCATGCTTTCGGCTTTCATAATTGAGGGTGATGGTTGAAATCAAGTTTTCTTTTTCAAAAAACTGGCCGACAAGATTTTCCTTATTGACCGTGAAGTTCGCCGCCGTTCTTTGGTTCGTTTCATAACGGACGGTTTTTTGACAGCAATTCTCATCAGTTCCGGGTTAATCGTAATGATCTTCATGGTTCGATTCCTTGTCATGCTTTCAATAAATGAATTTGCTTTGGGCATGGGGTAACCTTTTCCAAGGGTTAAATTTTGGAATTGTGACATTTTGTGCCTTGTTTTGACAACACGTTGTTCGTCCCTCCTTAATGCTATATTTGTTTTTTGGTGAAAAGTGGAACCCTCAAAGTTGGAAAAATATTGAAATTGGTCGAAAAACCGTTCGGCGGTCAATTTTTTGGCAAATCATTTGGCGCAGCACAGTTCGCATGGAGCGATAGCTGAACACCGAACTCTGGAAAAAATCGCCGAGAAACGAATCAAGACGCGCGAAACCGCTCAGGCATCACACAAAAAGAAAAAACACGGGGCGCAAAACAAAACGTTTCTCAACGAAAGATCAGAATGAAAAACGTAATTCTCCGTAGAGTTGATACTCCAACTCCCCTTGAGGCCACCAAGCCTGGGTGAACATGCGCCCGAATCACAAACCCTCACAGGCTTGCAACACATACTGTTTTTTGTCAAAGATTGATGGGCTGTCACCCACCGACTTATCATAGCATAACCGAATATGATTGCTTTGCAAGACAAAATCGAAATATTTTTTAAGATTGTTGTAAGCTGCATATTTTTAATGTGTTCGGACGAGGAGATGACGGCTCCGTTTTTGTGGTGTAAATCATTGCAGTAGAATATCATCCCTGAAGCCGCGATGTAACTGCTGATATACAAATGGCTTTGGAAATCACAAGACGCGGCGTGGCAAAATGATTGCGTGCAAATCGTGTTCGGGATACAATTTTGACACCTCGAAATGCCTCTCGTGGCATGGACTTAACAAAAACTTGGCATCGTTGCCTTCAACTTTGGAATTGGGATTTGTTGCCACCATGAAAACACCCATCGACCTCGCCACATGGCCGCGCCGCGAACACTTCGCGTTTTTCAAGCAATACGACATGCCGTTTTTTGGCGTGACCGTGCAATTGGACTGCACCCGGCTTTACGAGAAGGTAAAAAGCGAAGGTTTCCCATTCTCCGCAGGTTATCATTTTGCGTCACTGCAAGCGGCCAACGAAGTGGATGAGCTGCGCTGCCGTATCGAAGACGACCTGCCAGTGCGGTACGACGCCATCCACCTCTCGACCACCATTGCGAGACCTGACGGCACGTTCGGGTTTTCATTTCAGCGTTACACGGATGATTTCGAGCAATTCGTGGCCGAGTTCATTGCCGAAACCCAGCGAGTCCAAGCCGAGTCCGGTTTGAAAATCCCATACTCCGGCCAGGACATTGTTTATTACACGGTGGCTCGCGGCATTGCCCACCTTCTGGCTGGTGGTGTTTGTCAGGGATAAGAAGGTGGCTACGAAATGTCGCGTCAAGAAAAAGCGGCCAGTCAAAAAGAAGGCAAAACGTCCGTCTGAAAAACCGACTACCAAGCAAAGGACGTTGGATTTCGGTAGCTGATCGATCTTGTCCCATAACTCTTTGGCTGTCAGTTTTTGTGCGGTCTGACCAGCACCAATCATTTCTAATTGTCTTATTTTTATCTCAAAAATCTAACATCAACAAAAGATTTTTGACATTAAAATATTCTTAACTCATTTCATTCCAATAGCATAAAGCGTTATCATGTGTAATATTATAATTATTATCAAGAAAATATAACTAATACCTTGCTTTTACAATTACTATGATTAATATATGCTTATGTTCTCTATTTTAACTATTTTGATGTTGTAAAACGTCACACATTGAATTTTGCTCAAATTGACAACGGAACGGAATCCATCGGTATTTTTTCTTTTGCGGGGAGAAAGACGATGGTAACGCCCAGTATTCATCCAGTCCATTTCCCATTCCCTTGGGGAACTGCTCATTGCCCAGCCCTTTCATTTTACGATGATCTGATGTTCATCGGAATGAAAGGGTTTTTTCATGCGCCCTAGACGCATGTATCAGGATCGTCCTTTGATGTTGATTTTTAACACGAACCCATTGTGGAGACTTTGCCGACGGGAACGGAATGTTCCCATGACGGTGTGCATAGCACCGCAATTGTATTCTGACACAAGTTGATGTGTGTTTTTCAACCGCCATGAGTTTTTTCGTTCCCTGACACAGGGACGGAAAAAAACCATGTGCGAAGAAAATCACGCAGACGATGGAGGTACGTTTCCATGTTTCTCTATCTCATATTGTCAGCCCCCCCCCCCCATTTTCAACTCAGATTGTGCTGCGGC
>WRMR01000174.1 GCA_009776995.1 Planctomycetaceae bacterium
GCGTGGCCTTGCCGAGTTTCTTGTCGATGAAATCGTAAACCTTCACCAACTCCGGCTCGCCTTTCGGACGCCAAACCCTGCCGTTTTGCCGGTCATTCCCAATCAACCCCTTCTTTTTCGCATCGACCGAAATGACGGGACAACCCTGCTTCAAAAACGTCGCAGCCTGTGCGTTGATGAACGCGAACTGCGTCTTGCGATCGGGATTCGTTCCGCCTTCGAGCGACTTGCGATTGGCAGCCAGTTGATCATCCAACTCGTGCATCAACCGACAAACTTGTCTTGGCGAAACCTCGAACCCTTGTTCCATCAATGCCACGCTCAAGTGATGTGTGCTGTGCGTTGTCCAGCGGAGGGGCGACATGGGATCACCCTGGGCAGTCGGTTCGACGAGGGCGTCGAGGGCAGGCAGCAAGTCCGGTTGGTTTGGGGTTGTTTTTTTTCGACCTGCACCTTCACGTCGCACCCGATTTTCGGCAAGACGCTCGCTGTTGTTAAGTTCCTTGATACCCTGGAGGATCGTAGGCCGGGAAAGCCCCGTCGCTCGACTAACGATACTCACACCGCCATGTCCCAAACACATCGCTTCGCTGGCCACCCAAAGACGACGCGGACGTTCGTTCCACTCAGGTTTCAACGTTGGAAACTTCCTTGAAATGATCTCTTCCATAAAATTACCCCATGAAAGAAATCATAACATATTAACGGGCGTTTGTAAATGTTATTTTGGCGAGGATCCAAAGTTCGCAGACATAAAGGCAAAGTCCATGGTATTGTACAGTATAATCCAAATTGTATCAAAAAACAAGGCATTGAGAATAGACAACGTAACGGGAATTTTACTGGCTATTTCAAGCCGGTATAAATACTTGCGATGCCGAACGTCAGTTGTTTGCAGGCAACCTCACGAAAACCGCATTCCCGCATGATTTGAAGAAAGTCGTTCCCACGGGGAAACCTGGATACGGAATCGGGCAGATATTGATAGGCCTGTTTGTTTTTCGAGATGAATCCGCCGATGGCCGGCACAACAGATTTGAAATAAAATGAATAAAGCTGTTTCACTGGAAATGAACCCGGCATTGAAAATTCCAGGATCACGACTTGTCCATTTTTTTTCAGCACCCTGTTCATCTCCCGGAGTCCCTTGTCAAGATGTTCAAAGTTGCGAACGCCAAACGAAACGGTCACCGCATCAAACGTTTCATCCGCAAAGCAAAGATTTTCACAATCCCCCTGTTGCAAACGGATTTTCTTCTGCATTCCCAATGCGGCGATTTTCTTGTTGCCGACACCCAGCATCACGTCTGAAATATCAATGCTGTCAATCTGCGGGATTCCGTTTGTGCATGCCACGATGGCGAAATCACCTGTTCCGCAGGCGACGTCAAGCAATTTCCCGACCTTTTCCCTGTCCAGTGGACGGACGGCTTTTTTACGCCATCTTTTATCAATGTGAAATGACAAAAGATGATTCAAGGGATCATAAACAGGGGCAATCTCGTCGAATAATTTTCTGACTTTTTCTTTATCGGGCATGATCTCTCAAAATGTAAACAGAGGATTTTTCCGAAAAATATTGATACAAGCGTCACAGGGTGACGCGGCTAACGGCTAACTCCCAACCGGACTTCAAACTTCATTCCGACCATTCCGCACACGGTTCGGCGAACACGGTTCCAGCGGCGGTGGCGTGACGTTCGCGGATGCGTTGCTCGGCATATGCCACCTCGCTCTTGTTGTGCAGGAACGCAAAACTCAAGTCGAACGCCTGCGACTGCCCGGACGCCAGCGAAACCGTGCGACCATGTTGGCTTTCAAACGCGGTTGGGTTCGGGAAGTTGGTTGCCGGTTCGAAGCCGACCACGTAACCGTCCTGATCGGGCAATCGGCTTTTCCAAAGCGAAAAGCAGGGCAATTGCTTTTTATTGAAACCGAGCACAATGCCCTGGTCGTCACTAGCGTTGATGAGCAGGGTTTCGGTATGACCGTCCGCGTTGGCGGCGGGATCGAAAAAGAACACGACTTCCGGCAGTCCGGGCGGTTGCGGGTCAATACGGTCCCACTGCGGCAGGTCGGCAGCCGCAACATCCGAACGCGGTGCCAGTGTCTCGAACGGCACGACAACCCGCGAACCTTTTCCGAGAAACGGCAAACCGGTGTTGATATGGTACAGCATGACGATTTCCTTCGGCGAGGCCGAAAGATTGGTCACCGTGTCGCGCATACGAAAACCCGCTTCGCCGGCTTGGGTGACGTAGCGGGTTTTCATCTCCAGTTTCTTGCCGAACAGTCGCGATTCGTAAACCGTGCCTTCGATGATGATCTCGCCCGAATCCGAGTCGAACGACACTTCGACATAACTGGCCGGGATATTGGCAATCTGCCCGTGAAGCGGAGAAATGAGTCCCCCGCGTTCATTGAACTGTGGCGAACCATTGCTTTCCAGACCGCATCGCACAAGCCATTCGTCGAACCCGTACAGCCAGCCAAGCCCTGAATCGCTGTCAAGCCGCACAAGCGATGGATGCACCGGCCCCTGCACAGGCGACGCCCATTCGAGGTGTAGCGCATCGCAACGACCGCGCCAGATACCCATGCCGCGCGTCAGCAGGATCGTCATGGCGAACCGTCCGTTATCGACCTCGAGTATGTCAACGCCATCGCTCACCCCGCCGACCAATCGCCGCTTGACCAGCTTGACGCCCTGCTCCGCAAATTCCCAATGATCGACTGCCGTGTGATTGGCCGCGTCAACGAGTACCATGTTTTTACGTGTCATGTTGGATTTCCTTTCTGTGTCATAAGATGGCGGTCACGGCATGACCGTCCCGCCTGAAGCCCAAAGCCATGCGTAGTATAACACATCTCCCCGCCGATTTCAATTGGAGTCGCAAGAGTCATCGGGCGGAAAGACCGCTCCGTGACCGCTGCGGCTCTGAGAACGTGTCTTGAACCAAAAATTTTTCACAAGAAACCGCAACCGGGAACGCAGAGAGGTCACGAAGTGGCCGAACGGAATGACTGGAGAGGGCGGTTTCCACCCAAAAACCGGTCACTCCGCTACGCTCCGTTCCCGGCTGCTGTTTGAGTTAAAGACACATTCTGACAGATCGTACAACGGATATTGGCGTGTCCTTAGAGAACCCTGATCAAATCCTCGATCATGACGGCGGCTTTGTCGTAATCAAAGGCTTGAACCAGATCATGGACTTTTGACAACGAAGCGTCCATGGAAGCACTGACCGTCGCCGATGCGGCCAAACTGACCTCCAGAAGTTCCCCGGACAAGGGCTCGGCGGTTTCGGGCTGGAAGTCATTGCAGGCCTGGAGCAGGAGTTCCAGTTTGTGTTTCAACGCTTTGCTGGAAATTTTTCGCTTGATCGAAGTGGTCGCGCTGTCGGTCATCAGGTCGGTATTTTGGAGCTTCACCTGGAACTTCAACAAACTGCCGCAAAAATTGCCGTTTTCCTTCACGCACTTTTCCGCGTCCCCATTCATGGCGGCTTCTTCGAGACGGAACGCCCAGTCCGACAGGAACCGGTTTCCCACGGTGGCGAGGACGGATTTGATTGCGTGAACCCGGATCGCATAATCCTTCCATTTGCCGTTCTTTGCGAACTTTTTCAAAGCCCCGGCATCCCCATCGGCATCCTGACAAAACTTCCGCAGGACTTCGAGATACAGTTTCTTGTCGCCGCCGACCCGTGACAAACCGCTCGTGATGCTCAAATCCTCGATCTTGGTGAGTTTTTGCAACTGGATGTTCAGTCCGGTTTCGTCCTGCGGCTCAACGGTTTCCGGATCAATCTTCTTCGTGACGATTTTATCTGCCGGCAGCCAGCGCAACAGTGCGCGGTTCAGATCGTTGCCGTTAATGGGTTTGGAGACAAAATCGTTCATGCCGCTGCTGAAAAACAACTTCCTGGCCTCAGCGACGACGTTGGCGGATAACGCAATAATGGGCAGATTTTCGTAATACTCCCCTTTCCATGTTCGGATGATTGACGTGGCCTGGATGCCATCCATTTCCGGCATCATGTGATCCATGAACACCAGGTCGTACTTATTGGCCTGAATCATTTCGATGGCCTGCAAGCCGTCGCCTGCCGTTTGAGGAACGATGCCGTGCCGGGCCAGCAAGCCGACCGCCACGGTGATATTCCCGGGGTTGTCGTCCACCACCAGCACTTTGGTATCCGACCGCGCGATCACTCGGTCGATGATTTCTGCATGTTCGATCTGATTGAGGTCACCTTCCACCAACGGCAGGAGAAAGGTGAAGATCGAGCCTTTGGTGTACTCGCTTTGGAACCGGATGTACCCCCCCATCTGCTCGGCCAGATGTTTTGCAATGGGCAGTCCCAGACCGGTTCCCGGGATACCGCGATTTTTGCGCCGGTCGAACTGCTCGAATTTGTCGAACAGCATGGCAAAGTTTTCTTCTTCGATCCCGATGCCGCTGTCTTCCACGGAAAAGGCAACGAATTCCCGGCCGCCTTCCACGACACGGTCAACATTGAAAATCACATAACCCTTTTGGGTATATTTGACCGCATTGGAAATCAGGTTTGTGACAACCTGGCTGATACGCAGTTCGTCACCAAACAAGGATTTTGGTAAATCCCGGGACAGCTGACTGGTAAATGTCAAGTGTTTGGATTCCGCAAAAAGCTTGTGACGTGAAGCCAAGTCACTGTAAAGTGTGCTGAGGCTGAAGTGTCCCGGCACAATTTCGACCTTTCCTGATTCGATTTTATGAAAGTCAAGAACATCGTTGATGATCTTTAAAAGAACATCAGACATGTGTTTGACGTCGTCAAGGTATTTTGTTTGTTGCGAGTCCAGATTGTCCGTACGCATGAGTTCCAGAAGGCCGATGATGGTGTTCATGGGTGTGCGTATCTCGTGGCTCATGGAGGCCAAAAACTGGCTTCTTGCTTCCGAAGCCGCTTGGGCCGCCTCTTTTTGAATCTCCAGTTTTCGATTTTCCTCAAGACTCTCCTGGATTTTTCGTTCATTTGCTTTTTCTTCCCGCAAATCGCGCGAATAGGCCGCAACCTGGTAGTCGTTTTTCCACGGAACGCGAACCAGAACCGTTTCGACGGGAAGTGGTTCACCATGGGAGGTTCGACTCATCCATTCGAACTGTTGGCGGCCGGTTTCAAATGCGGCGGCGAGCAACCGGAGGGCTTTCTTCGCCGTCGGTTCCCCATCCGGCTGGACTTCGGGTTGCATTTCTAAGAAACGTCCGAAATAATCGGACTTTTGCGTCAGTTCCAACGAACGAATTGTTTCCAAATTGCAATCGATCATGTTCCCTTCGCGGTCCCAAAGGGAACAGGCCAGCGGCGTCGCATCAAGCATGATTTGGGCCCGTTCGTCCGCTTCGCGCAACTCGGCCAGCATCTTTTTCTGTTCCCGCAAATCGCGTGCATAAGAAAGAAGGCGATAGGTGTCTTTCCAACGCATGCATACGATCTTGACTTCCATGGGAATCAGTTCCCCATTGAGTGTCTGAAACACCCATTCAAAGCTGTTGACCGAGCCTTTCTCGAGCACTTCACTCAGAATTTGGTTCGCCATGTCAACGCTCCGTCGGCCATTGGGCTGCAACTCCGGATAAAACCGGCTGAAATTCCCAAAGAATTCCGGTTTGTCCGAAACACCGAACACATTCAGGGCTTCCTGGTTGCAGTCGATCACGTGATTCTGGTCATCCCGCAGGATGCAAATCAGCGGGGTACTGTCCAACATGAGTTTGATGCGGTCTTCGGCGTCTTTGGCTTCCTGTTCTTTGGCTTTGATTTTGGTCAGGTCGTGATAATAGACGATCAACCGATGGCCGGGTTGCCACAAAACGCGGGCGGCCGATATTCCGAAGTGGATGGGTGTGCCGTCCAGTTTTCGCAGTTGAATACTGATCCTCGCAAAACCGTTTGTGAGGACTTCGTGAATGAACTCCCGCCGCAGTTCTTCGGTATTTTTACCATCCGGCTGGAACTCCGGATGCGTGTCGAGCATCAAACGCGTATAGTCTTCTGGTGCCGTGTCTTCCGGGATGCCGAAAATGTGGGACGCCTCTTTGTTGATGGCAAGCGAGTGGCCGTTCTCATCCCACATCATGCAGGGTAGAAGTGTTGAACGCAGCATGTCGTTCATACGGTGTTCGGCTTCCTGAATCCGCACATCGGTGACATCATTAAAAATGATGAGTATCCGGTCCAATCCGGTGTCCTGGAACGGAATCCGTTGAAAGGTCATCCGGTAGGACCGCCTCCCCCCGATCGGCCAGTTGATGTCGTCATCTTCCGTGAACTTGTTCTCATGCCCTGACATCAGGCGGTGATACCGCAACATGTTACGGTTGACAAAAGAGACGTCATGGAAACCTTCATAGAGACTTCGTATCGGCCTGCCGATGAGCGTGCTGGAATCCTCAAGCCCCATCAGGTTCAAAAGATTGCCGTTTCCATAGACGAAATTGGCATCGTGATCCAGGAGCAGTAAAAGATTCGGCGAAGAATCCATGAGCAGCTTCAACTGGTTGTTGAGCTTCAAACATTCCTCAAGATGTTTATCGTCACATGGGTCAGCCACAACCAACATCGTTCGTTCTCCCACTGTTTTGTTAATCTCCGGTTGATGCGACCCACTCGCTTTTCGCGTTCAATGCAAGATGAACCTTGCCGCGCAGCGTGTCCGCTAAAAAGGGCTTGACAATATAACTGAACGCCCCGTATTCCACCGCCTTGACAACCAGCTTTTCCGTCGCGTGGGACGTGACGAAAACAACAGGGACGTCTGCCAATTCCGGGTTTTTGTTGATGGCTTCCATTACCTCAAAACCTGACAGGTCCGGCATCTCAATGTCCAGCAGAATCACATCCGGACGCAATTTTGTAAGCGCAGCCAGTGCCGCCCTGCCGGATTTCGCAAGCCGGACGTCGTACTCGTCGCCCAGCAATCCGCGGCAAAGTGTGAGATTCGCGGACGCATCGTCCACGACAAGAATGATCGCTCGTTTTTCCATTTCTCATCACACCTTTCGACACTGCTTCAGAATAAATTTCCACCACTGACATTGCATCATTTTTTACTTTTGATTCGTCAATCAACGGAATGACTACTCAATATTTAGCATATTCTTGATATTCATGCTCAGGAAACGTATGAGTTTTGGTCAATATAACGTATAAGAATATTTATTAGACTTATTCGGAAACTCAATAGATTTCTTCCCAAACTACCCATGTTGTTGATTTTTGGAAAAATGGGCAATTACATTTCTGGGTTTCCGAACAAGTCTATTGTAACAAATAGAAAAACGTATCAGAAATACGGTTTTACGACTTGGATTTCCTGGAGACGTGATGGCTGCAATTGGGCAATTTCGCATAATCATGTAAGATTGCCCTTGACTTGCGGCTTGACTGGCGTACAATATTTCCGTCACTTGCGCGACAATGGTTGCAACCAAAAAATCAGCTTGGTGGTGTGGGTTTGACTGTGGGTTTCCGTCCTGAAAGGACGCAATTTCTATAACCCCCAGCATCAGCTGGGGGTAGCGACTGCCTCCAAACACCAGAAGCCTCAACGGGGCGCAACAAGACGCGATTGTCACGCCCCGATGGGGCTATCGATTTCTCTTGTTGGCGTTACCCCCGGCTTACGTCGGAAGTTATAGAAATCTTGCCCCTTTCGGGGCAATTTGACTTCACGACCAAGCTCATCAGCAACATCTTCGCAAGCCGCTTGCGCCGGAGTGGATTGACGAAATCGTCAAGCTCGAACTGTCGCATTGTCCCGACTGCAAGTCATCCTTGTCGACGATGGTGATTGCCGAATCAAAGCAGGCTTGTTTTTTTTCGGAACATGACTGGCGTCATTTCACATTCCCGGTGAAATGCACGGGCAAAATATTCCGGGGTGGAAAAACCGGCTTTTTTTGCAATGACGGCAACCGGTAACGCGGTTTCCAACAGGAGTTTTTGTGCCAGTTCGATTTTCACACGAATGATTTCCTGCTCCGGCGTCCGGTCAATCCATTTGCGAAATCCCCTTTGGAGAGACCGTAACGAAATATTGGTGTAATCCATGACTTCCGACACGCCTATCCCGTGACAGGCATTTTCGCGGATAAATGCAAGAGCCTCGGCAATATCGGGGTCTTCGATGGCAATCGTACCGCTGGATTGCCGAACCGTGAGAAAAGAAGGGGGAATCAGCATTTGGGCGAACGACGCCGAGGGGCTTTGAATTTTTTCACTGAGTCTCGACGCTGCGTAATATCCCACGTCCGTTCCATTGGCATTGACACTGGAAAGCGACGGAGTCAAAAGCCGGCAAAACCACGGATCGTCTTCCACACCCACAACGGCAATGTCTTTGGGAACGTTCAGCCCCAGCTCCTTGCAACACTCCATGATCTTTTTGGCGTGAAGGTCAACTGCCGCAAAAAGTCCCGCCGGTTTTTTCAAATGTTGCAGCCATCGTTTCAAAGGAATGCGGTAACTCTCTTTCCACTGCGGCCCAAGGTACATGGACCTTGCTTTTGGCAACGCAAAAAAATCACAAGGGAAACCCTTTTCCGATAAACACTGTTGAAATCCCCGGTACCGGCGCAACGTCCACGACACTTTTTCCATCGCATAATAGGCGAAATTCCTGAGTCCGGAACTGAGGAAGTGTTCGGCGACCATCTTTCCAAGAATCGTTTCATTCACAATAATATCCGCAGGGAATCGGCTGGTACCATACAGCTCCACATAAGGAAGGTTGACCGAACGCAAAACGTCCATGGAACGTTGATGAAACGACCGCGCAATGATTCCATCACCATTCCACTCTTGGACCCATTCGGGAAAGGGGTCATATTGCCCGCGTTGCTCAAAATCCAGAATCCAGTTATGTTCCAGGGCGTAACGGGCAACCCCTTCGACGATGGAACGCCCAAACATGTTGGTGGTTTCGACGAAAAGTAAAACACGTTTGATATTCTTTTTGCTTTTTCGCGGCATGTCTGTAGTGGAGTTGAAAAAACGAGAAGGGCAACCAATTCCCCGTTATTGTTTCATATTTTTTACACACATTCAAGTCAATCCCGTGTGT
>WRMR01000175.1 GCA_009776995.1 Planctomycetaceae bacterium
CAAATTCCACCAGTAAAAAAATCAGGCAAATCCTTTGATATCCTTATGCACACTCCCAAGCCCCGTAAATCAACAGCGTATTTTTCACGAATGCGAAAGTCTTTTTTTATTATTTCCCGCCCGTAATCCCTGATATTCCAAACAAGAACCACTTTTCCGTTGCTTTTCATCATACGACGACACTCTGATTGAAATGCTGTTCCGTCAAACCAATGAAAAGCTGTTGCCGCAGTGACAAAATCAAAACTCTTCTCTTGCAGCCCGGTGTTTTCAGCAGGTGCATTGACAGAGATAAAATTGTCGAATCCCGACAAATCCTTTTCTGCAATTTGGCGCATGTCATCATTTGGCTCAACGCAATAAATCCGGCTGCCCTTTTCCAATAATTGCCGGCTGAATATCCCTGTCCCCGAACCAATATCAGCAATGATGCTATCCGCATTCAATCCGACTTGCACATACAAATATTCAATGAATTCGTCTGGATAGGTTGATCGAAACTTTTGATAAATGTCCGCCTTGCCGGTAAAGATATCCTCGCTGTTCACTTTGCACTCTGCCTTCTAAAGCGTGACATTTTCTTTGCCGACCCGCACGGAGTCGATGATGCCGATGATGACCGTGTCCACCGGCAGGTTTTTCGTTTCGGGCGTCATGCGGGCACTCGACCCCTGCACGACGAGGACGTATTCGTTTTCACCGGCCCCCATCGTGTCGATGGCAATGAGTGTCCGGCCCGTTGTCACCATATCGGTCCGCGTCTCCGGGTTGACCCGGTACGGCTCAATGACGAGCAACTTGTGTCCGACCATCGTCTCGACCTTCTGCGTCGAAACCACCGAACCGACGACTTTTGCTATAAACATGGTTTGTCTCCTTTTTTCCTGCCTCACAAGGCGTCAAGCAACACGAAGGGATTTCACGCCAATAGAAAACGAACTTATTGCTCGATTGATTGATTTTTCCGTTTTTCCTCTTCAACAATTCCACGATGATCAACGAGGATTTCATTCCCGTATTGAGCAGGATGGTGTCATTCATGATAATTTGGCTCCATCTCATCTCATAAAATCATGTTCGGATCGTAGCTTTCCGCGATTTTTCGCAGTTCGTCAAGGATCGATTTGACGCCAAGTTGTTCGGCGGTTGCCTCCAGGTAGTCGTTGTCGAGGTTTTCCTGCACCCGCAACATGGCGACAACATCCTTGCGGCTTCGCCCGCTGCCGAGTTTGATCCAGTGCAATTTTGAAAGGATAGCATCCTCCGGAGAAACCATTGGCACGGTTCGTCCGGTGACAATCGTCTCGTCACGCCGACGTTCGAGGGCACCGGGCACGATGTCGGAAAGATGGATATCCACTTTAAACATCGTTTCCTTGTCGATGGCCTGAAACATTGATTGTTCATCAATGGCTTCACGGCAAGCTTCGACGCTGAAAAAAAATTCATCACTCAATGTGTCAGCCAACTTGTCAGCAAAATCTCTCTCCCTGGGGTTGATTTCCATGATGAGATCGACATCGTTCGTCATGCGCGGATCACCATAAGTAATCGCTGCCAACCCGCCTGTAAATGCAAATGGCTTGTCCGTTTTTCTCAACGCCGCAATGACTTTTTTTGATGTAATATCAAGATCAATCATCAAAGGTTCACTCATGGGAAAACTCCTGTGCTGATTTTTCCGCTTCATCCAGCATTTCGAGAACCCTGGGTTCATTCCAGTAATACCTGCGGGCAACGGCAAATTTCATTTCGAGACCGCTCAGGTTCGGCTGCCGTTCCCGAATCCTTGTTTCGACGATAGCGCGGACACTGGCATTGAGACGCAATGCCTTATGGTATCTCTCCGCCGGACTCATTGCCCGAACGTGGTCCCAGTACATTTCTTCGATGCTCTTTCTGGTTTCCGGTAAAACGGTGCCATTCATTCAATCACCAAAAAATATTTGATTCTTCATCATGCGCTCGCGGGTTTCGATTTTCAGCCGCAGGTATTCCATCGGACAGTCGCCCTTGATCCGATTGCACGAACTGCAAAGCAATTGATAGTTTTCGTAATAATCACCACCGCCTTTGGACTTCGGAATGATATGGTCAATTTCGAGATGGCGGCTTTCAAAACCCTGCCCACAGGCGTTGCACTTACCTTCTTGTTGCGTGAATAATTGTTGCTTCACTGAAACCGTAGGCAACACTTCTTTGATATCGCTTCGCTTCGGAATCTTGTCCGTTGCGACAAAATCCTTAAAAAGACCTGCATCGCCGCTCAATCGTTCAATCAAAATACTTGTCGCTTGTTTTTCAATATCGATGCCGATCCATTTGCGGTCAAGTTGCTGGGCGGCCACACAAGTCGTCGCACAACCGCAAAACGGGTCCATCACAACGTCGCCTTCATTGGATGACGCCAAAATGATTCGTTTCAATAAGGCCAATGGTTTTTGCGTTGGATAAAGTGTGTTACGAAAGACCTGTTTTGCCATAATTTTTTATGATCCTCCTTCACGCAATTTCATGGCAGCGGCACTGATTTCCCGTCCGGTCATTCCTTCAGAAAGGTTTTGATGCCATTTGGTGTAGTCGAACGGTTCCTTGTTGACAAGGTAAATGAATCGCTCGGCATCGACCTGCCCCAGCCGTTCGAAGAGAATGTTCATCCCTTTTTCAAGTAGAGTGGTGTCATTCATGGTTATCTGCTACGTGACGTGTTCAAGCGTAACTGTCAAAATAACCCAAACATTTTACGTTTGTAAAATGGCGGATAATCTCTTGTGATTGATTGGCCAAAATCGCTGTCCGCCGGCACCAAATCGAATAATTCGCCCTTCTGCAAGTTCGGTGTTGCGACCGATGCAATGCCACCGAATGTTGCTTGTCGATCTCCTACAAAATCCACCACAATGACAAAACTCTGCTCACTATCTCTATGCATCAAAACAAGCCAGGCACTTTTCACGTTTTTCTGTGTTTTCAAAAATTTGGAAACAGCGTCTTTGAGAGCAACAGGATCATGTGCAGGCAAATCGATAAATACCTGGGTATCTTTTTTTACCGTCCATTCACTATGAGGTCCGGCATTGATCCGTTCAATGGTGTCATTCAAAATCTGAAAATTATGACTGTATGGATTAATGACAAAACCGCAGAAGCTTAGGTCTTCCATCACCTTTCCAGAAATATCTTCATACGTTAAAACTAAAGTTTGTTCATCAGGAATATTCCGCCATAGTCTCAAAGCTGACCAATCGGTGTACACGGGCAAAAAATTATTTCCATTTGCGTCGGTTAATCCAAAAAAAACAATTGTCGTCCCGGTTTTAAATACGGATACTCCACTGCCATCTGATTCCGGTTGAGGCGAAATTGTGACAGGACAAAGATACCGGGCATTTTTTAGTGCATTAACCACGGCATCTTCAGTATCATGTGAACTCGTGGTTCTCATTGCATCAATTGCCGCAATGAGTTCAGGATTGGTCACTGGTTGATTGATGTCAAACATGACGATTGATCCTTCAAAGCCGTTCCTTCACTTTCCCCACCGTCTGCCGGGCAACGATCAACTCTTCGTTGGTCGGGACGACCCAGAGTTGCGTTCGGCTTGATTGTGCGTGGATGGCCGCTTCCATGCCGTGTGCCTGTTCGTTGGCCGTCAGGTCGAGGACGATGCCGAGCTGCTCGAGATTGGCCGTCACCATTTCGCGGATTTTGACCTGGAACTCGCCGATTCCGCCGGTAAAGACAATGACGTCGGCCCCACCCAGTTCGACGAGATACGCGCCGAGGTACTTCCGTATGTCGCCGACCAGCACGTCAACGGCCAGTTTCGCGCGATCGTTCCCCGTATCCGCCGCGTCCATGACGTCACGCAAGTCACCGCTGACACCGCTCAAACCGAACATACCGCTCTTCGTTGCGAGCAGAGTCAGCACTTCCTCCTGTGATTTGCCGAGTTTCCGCATCAGGTGCGGCACCATGAACGGGTCGAAATCTCCGACGCGGTTGTTGTGAAACAACCCTGTCTGGGCACTCGTTCCCATGCTGGCCGCGACGCTCTTGCCCGCGTTGATTGCACAAAGCGAACTCGACCCGCCCAGATGACACGAGATCACCCGCAGGTCGTCACGCACCAAAAGCCGGGCGATGCGTTCGGCAATATAACGATGACTGGCACCGTGAAAGCCCCAGCGCACAATGGAATACTGATCCGCCCATTCGAGCGGCACACCGTAATAGCGGTTACGGGCAGGGATCGTCCCGTGAAAGCCCGTTTCAAACGCCGCCACGAGCGGGATGTCAGGCAATCGCTCGGCGAGTTGCCGCATTGCGCGGATGTACGGCGGATTGTGCGCCGGCATGGCGTCGCTCAATTCGTCCATCGCGTTGAGCAAGTCGTTCGTCACGAGTTGCACACCGGTGTACCCCGCCGCCAAAACCGCCTTGAAACCGATTGCCGCCACTTCCGACGCATCGGCCAGGCATCCGGTTTCCGGGTCGGTCAACTGGGCAAGACACTGGCGCACGGCCACGGCATGATCCGACACCGGAACGCTGATTTCCGTTTTACGTTCCCCGATTTGCACGGTGCAGGGCGAAACCGGCTCCCCGATCCGCTCGACACGACCGCGTGCCAGTACGCTCTCGTCGGTCATGTCGTAAAGCGAATACTTGAAACTGGTCGATCCGAGATTGGCAACAAGCACTTTCATGGCGTTCCTTTCAGGCTTCAGGCTTCAGGCTTCAGGAAAGAGCATCGATGCACCACCTGAAGCCCGAAGTCCGAAGTCACCCCCTCTCCTAATTCAAAAACGCTTCGACGATACCGTCCGCCGGGCGCGGGATGATGTGGCTGCCGACCAGTTCGCCGACCTGCGTGGCGGCATTGGCCCCGGCTTCGACCGCCGCGCGGACACTGCCGACATCCCCCTTGACGACGGTCGTGACCAGTCCGCCGCCGATCTGGATTTTCTTAATGATTTCCACGTTGGCCGCCTTGGCCATCGCGTCGGTCGCCTCCACGAGTGCGACCAGCCCTCTGGTTTCCACAAGTCCGATTGCGTCTTGCATGATTTTCACCTCATATAAATAGTTAGTTTATTGTTTAACACGACAGCGCAACAAAGGCAGGGCGGTCACCCTACCTGTGGATTACGCTGTGGAATACTAAGGGATTATGCCCCGCCCTTTTTCACAAACCGCGGCGGCAACACCTTGTTGATGTCGTCGTGCGGACGCGGAATGACCTGGACGCTGACGATTTCGCCGACGCGTCCGCCTGCAGTCGCCCCGGCGTCGGTGGCCGCCTTGACCGCCGCGACGTCGCCGGTGATAAACACGCTCACCAGGCCGCTGCCCACTTTGTCCCAGCCGATAAACTCGACGTTTGCCGCTTTCATCATTGCGTCGGTCGCCTCCACGAGGGTGATGAACCCCTTCGCTTCAAGCATTCCCAACGCTTCCATATTCTTTGCCATGATTGTTTTTCTCCCGTTTTTTAGTTTTGTTTCTCACCACAAAGGCACGAAGAAACACGAAGGTTTTTTAAAAGGTTTATTTGTAAATTATTGTATTGTTGGATGTCGCATTATTCAATTTAAAGTTGACATGAAAATCTTTGCCCTGTAAGGGGGGACAATTCTCGATCAATAATCTCCGATTACCTACTTGTCGCGAATCAATGCGAGGCGGACACCGGTGTCGGACCCGGTTGAATGGCTGCATAACCGACTTGCAGACCGACATATCGCGCCACCGAGACGCCAAGTTCCCCCTCGAACCACATGTCCCCATCTGCTCTTCAAAACCACGGGATCAGTCCTCGCATCATCTCCCGGATAGTCCTCATAACAATCCAAGCACCATTCAAATACGTTACCGTGCATGTCGTATAATCCCCAAGCATTTGCAGGAAATGCTCCTACTACCGTTGTTTTTTCCGGCATTTCACCTCTGCGAAGTGCAGGATTATTCATTGTTGGATAGCCCCCCGTACAGTTCGCCTCACCACCGAGCATGATTCGTCCAAAATTAAACGGTGATTTCGTACCAGCCCGGCAAGCATATTCCCACTGTGCCTCCGTCGGCAACGAAAAATGATAACCTGCTGGGGCAACGCCCATGTCGTTCAATTTTTGAATATATCCCTGACAATCTTCCCAAGATACGCTATCTACAGGACGTTTCACACCTTTGAAATGGCTCGGATTACCCCCCATAATACCTTTCCACATCTTCTGCGTGACCTGCGTTTCAAGCATCCAGAATCCCTGTGTCAACGTGACTTGATGCTGTATTTCCATGTTTGGTCTATCTTCGGAGTAATCTCTCTTTTTCTCACTGGGTGGGCTACCCATCAAAAATGATCCCGGCGGGCACCAACGAAAGGGATATTCTATTTTAAAGATCGACAATACCATTCGCTCGCCTGCCGGTTTGTCAGGCTGGACAAAGGTTTGGTTAGGTGCTTTTGATTTGGTCATGGGTTTGTGTCACATCGTAATTGTTACACCCTTTCAGGGCTATAAATTTTTTTGGGGTATTCGTAACCCAGGGCGGCGGCGAGTACGCCTTGCCCTGGGCTGTTATGTTCTGCCCTTACAGGACAAAGACCGCCCTGCCATGCACTCGTTTACACGTCGTGCTCTGATTTCCGCGATCTTACGATTGCAGATCTGTACTCTGCGTTTTGCACTCTGAACTTTGCACTTACTTCACCAACTCCACTTTTGCCGCGTGTTCGAGGTCGGAGGCGTTTCCCTCGTCCGTGTCGAGATGCACTTCCAGTTTGATCTCCTTGCCGACGCGGACGAGGACGTTTTCAAAGGTCGTCGTGCAACCGTTGGCATGAACCCGCAACGTCATGCGTTCCTTGTCCTTGACGCCGTAAAATTCCGCGTCGGACGGCCCCATGTGGACGTGACGTTCCGCCCGGATGACGCCCTGTTTCAACTCCACCACGCCTTTCGGCCCGACCAGCACACAGCCGGGCGAGTTGTCGAGCTGCCCGCTTTCCCGGACGGGCATGTCGATGCCCAGCGAGATGCCGTCCGTAAAGGCCAGTTCCACCTGCGTTGCAGGCCGGGTTGGCCCCAAAATTCGCACCGAAGGCAACATCCGCTTGCGCGGACCAACCACCATGACGGTTTCCTCCGCCGCGAAAAAACCGTCCTGGTACAGGTCTTTCATTTTCGTCAGTGTGTGTCCCTTGCCGAACAGGGTTTCGACGTCCGCGTCGGAAAGATGGACGTGCCGCGCGGAAATACTGACGACAAGATTCGGTCGGTATTCTCCGGATTTTGGTGCGCAACCACAATCCGGCGTTGTCGCAAAACGATCATAAACGATTTGTCTGACAATACTTTCGATGGTTTGTCTGTCTAATGTCCCTGCCATGATTATTCCCTGCTTCGATGTACAAGAACGCCGTCGGTCGGCACACACCCTGAAGTAGAACATCGGAATACCGCCCGCCTCAACGTGAGCGATTTTAATTTCCCAATATGAGAATGACATTATACTGCTTTCGCAATTCCTTCCAAGTGTGTAATTGAAAAATTTTGTGTTTTTTGAAAATTTAACCCAATCTAACAAAAAGACTAGGGAACCAGGAGTGCTGACCCCATAAAAAAACCGGCGATGACATTCAAGTCATGCCGGTTTCCCGTGTCCGAAGCTATGGATATTTTTGTTCTAAAAAACATCGAGCGTAAAATGTTTGCCCTGATGGTATCGCTTGGGGTAGGTGTAAAAGTTCGCCCAGCCGGGGTTATAGGCCGGAACCTGCATTTCCGGCGGATAGCGGTAGTAGAGGCTCGGCCCGCTGCGGAAATATTCCTGCGGATAATAATTGTGCGGATAATAAACGTAAGGATAGTGGTAGAAGCGGTTCCAGTCCTGCGGAGCGTAATTCCGTCCCCACTGGCGGCCAAAAGCCTGTTGCGGCTCGGCGGCCTTGACGTTTGACGTTACGTAAATCACTGCAAACGCCGCTAAACAAAGTGTCGCAAGAATCAATCGGCGGATCATTGGTTTTTTCCTTTATTGATTTTCGGGTTAAATACTGGTTTGTTTTTTGTCCGGGTTTCGGCAAATCCCAATGTTTCTGCCTACACATCAATAAAATATCGTCACCAAGAGAACGAGAGTATAAAATACTGCCTGTTCCGCCAATAATTCGTGATAACCCTGATAAACAACCGCTATAATCCAGAGATTTCACCGAAAACGTCACAAATTTTCATCCCGCATGTCCGGCGTTTCCTCGGTCATCGGGTTGTGGATATGTTCTGTCGATTCTGGCGTGATCAACACCTTGACAATACATGCCGTCAGCAAAATCGTTACGGAACCCGTTGCAAGAATCATCAAAAACCAACCACCCGGTGTCATAAAGGATTACCTCTTTCCATTTTTTCGGCAGTCTCGTCGTAACCACCTTAGGAATCTCGCCAAAATAACATTTACAATTGTTGCGAAATTCTTGGTGAAATTTTATAGTTCCATTTTCCCAAAAGATCATTGCGAACGATGTTCAGGGAGTCAAGTTGTTCGTTGGTGATTTTACGTTTCGTCGGATAAATATTGTGATCTTCCATCGCGTAAACTTTCAAACCGGTACTACTCGTCGTATGACCGATCAAATTGATGATCACATCCAGGCTTGTCAGTGGTTGTCCCTTCCAGTTCATCGAAATGTGATTGAACAGACGGTGTTCGATCTTGTTCCACTTGCTCGTGCCCGGCGGAAAATGACTCACATGAATCGTCAAGCCGCTCTCATCCGCAAACTCCTGCAGGCAAAATTTCCAAAGGCGACTGCGACTGCTGTTACTTCCGCCACCGTCTGCTGTGATGAAAAGGTCTTTTGCGTTCGGGTAAAGTTCTTGTCCCAAGTGTTTGTACCAACGGCGAATCGACTCCACGGCAAACTCCGCAGTATCGTGGTCGATGCCGACGTTTACCCAACCGAGATTTTTGCTCAAATCATAAACGCCATAAGGCGTGGCCTTGCCGAGTTTCTTGTCGATGAAATCGTAAACCTTCACCAACTCCGGCTCGCCTTTCGGACGCCAAACCCTGCCGTTTT
>WRMR01000176.1 GCA_009776995.1 Planctomycetaceae bacterium
CCAGGGCAACGCCCTGGGTAAGATGTCCACCCAATAAAGAATATCGCCACGTAGTGGCAGTGGAAATGTTGCGGGCGTGCAATTCCCTTGCCCCTCACGGGGCGGCAAATATTTTTAGCGCGCGACCGTAACCCAGGGCAACGCCCTGGGCTAATATACGCTGCCCCTGACGGGGCGAGTGCCACCAGCACAATAACACGTCACCAGCGCAATCACACATCAATCCATTAATGAAAGGGCATACCATGCCGACCAAGAAGAAATCGAAGAAAGTGCAAAGCAGGAAAATGCAGAGTGCAGAATGCAGAATGCAGAATGCCAGTGCCACCAGCGCAACATCGCAGCGCAGAATGCAGAATTGGGAAGCGCAGATCGCATCGATTGAAGAGCAAATCTCGGCGTTGGAAGAACAGATTGCGGCTCTGCAAGCGCAGTGTTCAGAGTTCAGAGTGCAGAGTCAGCGCAGAGAGCAGAGTTCAGAGAGCAGAGATCAGAGTAAGCGCGAAGTGCAGAGTAAAGATGGAAATCAAAGTGCAGAGTATGGAGCGGAACATTCTGCATTCTGCACTCTGCATTCTGCGCTTCCCAAAGTTGGTCCTCCGCTGGCGACTCCGGTCATCGAAAACATGACGGCCATCGGTTCCAGTTTCATGCGCGTGACTTGGGCTCCCGTGACCAATGCAAGCGGGTATGTGGTCAGGTATTCGACCGATGAGAGCTTCGCAACCAACATGAACACGGTCTCCGTCGATGAAACGGTCGCAGAGGTCACGCTGGGCGGACTTCAGGCGAACACGACGTATTACGTCAGCGTCAAGGCCACCGGCACCGGCATTTATCTCGACTCCCCTTTCTCCGTTGCGATGTCGGCAATGACGGGAATCATGTCGAACGGCGACACCGTGATGCATCTGCAAAGCTGGCTGGACGAACAGCAAACTGCATTTGAGAATGCTTCGACGCTCCTGCCGCAACTCGAAAACACCGTGCTGACGACCGCCGAGCGAAGACGACTGCATGGTTCGGGCGTGCGCCGCTATGGTTATGTTGATAAAGTTTCGGATGTGGCAACGGAGTTTCCGCAGTTTTGGCCGGCATCCGCAAACTTGCAGGAGCCGTTGAAAGACCGGCTGCGGGAGATTGAAACGCTGCGCAATCTGCTGGTTTGGTTACGCTATGTGAACCGCGTTGTCGGCGATTTGCTGTTGCTTGCGGGCAATGACGCGTTCCGCATGGCCAATACGTATTATTCGACCGTGCGTGCGGCGGCACGGAGCAATCTCCCCGAAGCCCAGCAAGTGTTTCAACTGCTGCAACTGTTCTGGCGCAGACGACGCATGACAAGTGACGAGCCGACCGAACAGGAAGTCCAGCGTGACTTCCGCGCATTGCTTCGCGGCACCAAAGACGGCGAAATCATCGTCCGCAACGAAAGCGACCGCGTTGTCAAAGGCGAAAGAGTCGTCATTGATAACACGCAGAAAGCAACACCGCGCGGCGGCGTGAAGGTTGTCGAGACGAGGGAAGCGGAATAAGCGCAGAGTTCAAAGAGCAAAGTGCAAAGAGCAAACAAAATATCTCTGCACTCTGCATTCTTCATTCTGCGTTTTACATCACCGCTTACCCATGAGCCGCTTGTGATATGCACCTGATCGACGATGGCGGTGATGGTCGGTGCCGTACTGTTACCAAGCATCATGCCGGGCTGGATTGCCACGCGCCCGGTTCGGAACGTGTAAACACCCCAGTCAATCGCCTTCAAATACAATGTGTTGCCGCTCCGGTAATCAACGTAGCGAAAGTCCTTTTTCGTTTTATTGTAAACCCAAAATCCCCGCGTCGGCCAGGTCGATGCGTTGGACACATTGAGCGTTTGTGCGGCAGCATAAGACGGAGCGGTGTTGCCGCTGGTTTGAGTGCTTGATGCCCCTGTCGGTTTGCCTGTCCAAATGGAAAAGCAGTTCATGGCATCGAGCGTTGCGGTGGCCTTGTTTTTGGCAACGACAAGATGATAGCGGGTTCGGCCAAAACCGTCGTTCGTCTCATAGCCCTCCATATTGGGTACGAGATTACCCTTCGGCGTGGTCAAGGTAAGTGCGTCGGTGTAGGTGCCGCTTGCCCGGAGCGACGCAAAGACGACATCAACAAGAATGAATCCGGCCAGGTCCTTGTTATAGATTGGCAAGGCCGTCACGTTGGCGGTCAGGATCGTTTCGGGGCCGTAATCGCCGGTGGTTCCCATGCGAATCGACAAAGCCTTCGTCGCTGCGTTGAAATAAAGACTGAGCGTTCCCTCGCCGAGCATGGCCGACGCCTTGCGGATGGTCACGCCCGTGACGTTCGTTCCCGCCACATCGTCCACCTCCGGCTGTCTGCCGGAGACTTTCATGGCCAGCACGTCCTGTGACGAAGCGGTCTTGCCGCCGACGAACAATTTGAACACATCTCCGGCGTCCGGGCTGACCGGCAAAGGGCCGGCAAGTTGGAGTCTGTTGCTCTCCTTATCCCACTTGCGCACGTGGAAGGTGACGCCGCACAAGGCGGCGGTGGAAGAAGCACCAAAGAAACCGACCGCACCGTTCCAGTAATCGGTGGCCTGTGTCAGCGATGTGGTGGCAATCGAAAGTTGTGTTGAACCGGAACCGACCGTCCGGTCGGGCAAGGCATCGCCCGGCGTGGCAAGTTCTTTTGACGGATAGTAAAGACCCAGTAAATCAGGCATTGGTATCATTGGTTGATTCCTCTTGATAGGTTAGAAAATGCGAAACGTTAAAAGGCCGGTCACCGTGTCACGCGAGACGGTGAATTCAGGCGGCGGCGGTAAATCCACGGCAAAGTGCGGGACGACTTCATTGATGGATTCATTGCCGAACTGGTCAACGGACTCGACACGGAAGGAATGCCAGCGACTGCCTCTGCCTTCGAGTTTGATGGGGCAGTCGATTTCAATTCTCTCCATTGCGGTTGCGGGAATGTCAATCAGTTTCGATTCAATGGTTCCCGTGTCAAAGATCGTGTGATAGACGCGATAAAGCGTGGCCGCATCAACCTTGTTCCATGCAATCGTTGGTTTGACCAACGGTGCCTGTTCAATCGAGGCGGGAGCTTCGTCGCTGTCGAAAAAATCATGCACGTCGATTTTATAAGTGCCGTCCATTGGAATCGTGAGTTCGACACTGCGTTCCTTCGCTTCCGCCATGAAGGGGCCGAACGCAAATTGCCCGTTGATGAAAACCCACGAGACCGCGTTTTCATTCTCGCTTGTCCATGAGATGACGACTTGATTCAGTCTCTGCGGACGAACGAGAATATTATTCACGAGCATCTGTTTTGATCTCCTCCAATGTTTTGGCCAGCAATTCCCAGTCCGGCACGACGTCCTGCTGTTGATATGCTTTTCGTGCTTGCCGTATCAAATCATGCAACTGCGGCCACTGTTGCGACTCATCCTCGGCTTCGTGCAAATGGCCAATGAGTTGCAAGCGATACGAGTAGCCGTTGTGAATTTCGGAAAGCATGACCATCGCCGCACCGATGTGCTTTTCGACGCATTTAAAACACGAAGGTCGCGGTGGCGTTTCGACCTGCGTTACCCGCATTCGCTTCTTGCCGCAATCCTTACAGGGTCGGCTGGCGTCAGAGTTGTTTGTTGACATAGACCTTTTCTCCTTCGCGGTAAAAACTTGCAGACTTCTCAATGTAGTTCAATGTGTTCAGATCGTATCGCCATAAGTCGGTGACACCGGCATTGTCCAGTACGGCGTATTTTCCGTCGCGCCGCTTGACAATCATCATGAAGGTCGTGATTGTGGTATGACAGGTCGAGAGGGCACATCGCAGTCGAATTTCAATGTGGTCGTCCACATCTTCGGCGTGGAATTCACCGCCATAAACACTGCCGCCGGACGGAATACCGGGGCGCGGTGGGCTGGCGTAATTGTTCAGGTTGATCTGGCCGACAATTTTGCCGTTCAACAGCACATCGAAGATCGCCAAATCACAAGTATGTCCCGGCGTCTTGTCCCTGTCGTAAAAAAAGACGATGCGTATATCGTAGTGCGGCGCACAACCGCAACATCCGATCATTCCGTGAATACCGTGCATCAGTCGTCCTCCTCGATTTCCACGGGACAAGCAATATCAAGCAATGTCCAGCCGTCGCCATCGGCGTAATAGCGGCATGGGTGTCCTTCGGGGCATTCCTTCAAATCCTGCGGATAAGGAACGTCAACTGTAATATTATCGCCGCTGTCCGGCTTGATCCTGACCGTTGCGGCACCTTCGTCACATTGTTCTGCAAGTGTGCCGCGAAAAATCTTGAAACCGCCGCCGATTCGTATCAGACTCCAGCGATCCTTTGTCGTTGTGTCGCTCCACAAGACTTCGGCACCGTTACCGGAAACGAGATGATCGGTGACGCCTTCCGCAATGTCGCAGAATGTCGGTTCATCGTCACTTGATTCCACGCTGATCTTCGCCTGAGTCACGCCATAGACACAGGCACGGACCACCATGTTGGGCGAGGCGTCCTCCTGCAAGACAGCGAATTTACCCTTGTGCCGTTTCTGCGGAACGATACCGCGAAAGATGATGCGATTTTTGAACTCGTTGAGATTCCGCGTTTCGGCGGCACCGTCGAGGCCGACCACATCGAATTTTCGCAGGAACGTCCCGCTCTTGTTGACGACATGAACGAACAGCGAGCCGAACCCGCTGCCGTGCGGCGCATGATTGATACGACGATTGCGGTGTGCCTGTGCCGCGTCGAGCATCGCGTTGTATGCCACCGCTGGAATCTGGAGCGGCTCACCGCTGCGGACGTGCTGAAAAGGGTTGTTGGCCATGCGTCACACTCCGAGGTTATAGAAATTCATTCCGTTGTAAACCTTTTCGACGTAGGCTTCGATAGGAACTTTGACGGTCACGCCGTCGATTTCCATGTCAGCCCAGCGCACCCACAAGTAGTCCCAACCGTATTTGAAAGGCACGATGATATTGCCGACCCGGATGTTCCAGGCGTTCGGCGAGACGGCGAATTTGAAACTCATTTCAACGCCCCGGTCGCCTTGCCGATAGGAACCGGTCGCGCCGAGAAACCGCACCTCGCCAACATCGAACCCTTTGAACGGCGAGACGTTGACACAACCGTAAGAACGGGTCAGGAAGCCGATGTACCCCGATGTCAGCATGACCGGGTGAAAGTAAACCGTTTCGGAAAATGTTGAAACAGCGGTGTCAATGTCAACGCCCTCGACGCCGTCGTTCGTCACACCGATCAAGCCGCCGTAATTGCGGGGCGGCATCCCGCTCGCCGACCAGCCGCCGCGCGTCATCAGCGAACTGGTGATTTTCGTTTGTGTGCCTGAGACCTCAAACGAGAGCGACCGGCGCATATCATCGTCGTTGCCCTCGCGTTCCATGCTGTAGTGCACACGCCCGGCGAACAACTGCCTGCCGCCGCCGGAGTCCTCCTCGACTTCGATGGTGTCAACGAAAATATCGTTGCCGTAATTGTCGGCGAGAGCTTGCCATGCCTCCTGAACCGAATTGTATCCGCGCAATTCAAAGACATGCTCCCTGCTGCGTGATCCCCGCGTTGCGGAATAACGGTCACCATACGCAGGGACAATGCCGTTGATCTTGTCCCTGGAACCGAACGTGTCGGGATTGCCATAGACAACGCGCCCTTTGTAAAAACCGTCTTCGGACTCCTCTTCATCCACGCTGACGTCGCTGATATGCAGACGTCCCGACGTTTCGGCGGTGCTGCGGATATAAGTTTCCAGGCGTGTGAGCGCACCTTGGGCGGTGGCATTCCTGATACGGAACAACCGCTCATGCGACCCGCTCTTGCGCCCTTCGCTCATGCGCTCGCCGTAGAGTTCAAACAGATCATCGGCGATTTTGCTTTTTACCGTCGAGCCGCGTCGGGATCGTCGTAATCATTTTTGGGACATCCTGCAAAAGCTTCCTGATTGCAGGATTCGAGAATCTTTTGATAGAGGGTAAGCGATTCTGGCCGCTAATGTTGAGGAAGGCGGTGGCGTCAACGCACTTCAATGGCTCGGTATTTCGCTGCTGACCATGACGATTCTTCCCGTCGCATGGCTGGCGCGAATGGTGTGTTATTATCTGAAACTGGAAGTTTGAGAGAAGAAGGAAGAGGAAAGAACAACGAAGTAAGAAGTATTTTCTTTTCTTCTCTCTTTTTTCTTTTTTTCCTCTTGACATATCTAATATGAATGTCATAGAATGCCTGTTACATCGTCTTAGCACAAGAAACAGCAGGCCGGGAACGAAGTGAGCGCAGCGACCGGAGAAAGCGTCTGCCAGCCCCAATCCGGTTACTCCGTTCGGCCACTTTGTGACCTCTCTGCGTTCAAAAGCCGCGATCTGAAGAAACGCTTCAACGATTGAAAGACCTCCAAACAGAAACCAAGGAGTCGAACATGAAAAAACTGCTGATCACCACATTTGCCGCACTGTTGCTCTGTTGCGGCGCACTGAAAATTTCACTCGTCGCAAAAACCGCAACGGAAACACCTGTCGAACCGCAGAAAGCGGCGCAAAATGAATCGCCGCAGGAGGAGTTGTCGGTTGCCGCAACGGACAGCACGGTCCCGAGCCTTGATCCCAAATGGGTTACGATCCAGGGGAAAGCCGTTTTTCCCGACGGCACGCCTGCCAAACGATGTCATTATCAGATCACGGATTGTTGTTCCAGTTCCACGACCGGCAACGCTTTGACGACCGATGAACAAGGTCATTTTACCATTCGGACGTTTCCTTCGGAAAAATACCGGCTTGCCCTTTTGGACCCGAAAGGGGAATGGGCGACACCAGTTCAAGCCTTTGCATGGAAAAAAGACAAGGAAATCGTTTTTGAGTTTGAAAAAGGCGTCAAAATCGAGGGAACGGTACGTGATGAAACAACCGGCCAACCCATTCCCGGAATGAGCATGACGCTTTTTAATCTCAATGAGAACACAAAACGGGATGCGATTGTTTTTCACGATCAAGACTGCGACGACAACGGCCATTTTTCGTTCCGCGTCGTACCCCAGAAGGAGTATTTCGTGACCATCGGACTGAACTCAAGATTTGTTCATTCGCCCGATAACCAACGTGATAATGATCCCTACGGGAAAAAGGTGACATTTGACGGCGGCAACGATGTGACTGTCGATTTCAGTATTCCATCGCCATTTGTGGGGCGCGTGCTTCGTATGGACGGTTCGCCCGCCCCCAATTTGATGGTTCAAATCATCAATTATCAACCATCCCTTGACAACCATTCCCATTTCGTGACCACAGATCGTGAAGGGAGATTCCGCACGACCAAACGCCCCAAAAACGTCGTCGTGACAATGTTGGTTCCGTTATCCATGCGTGGGGCTTACATCCACTGGTTCGACGACGATCTTCCCGCCGATGGCGAAGCGGTGTTTCAGCTTCAGCCGGCAGGTCGAATCAAGGGACGTCTCATCGACGCAACGAGCGGTGAGCCGATGGCCAAACAACTCGTTTTTTCAGGTTACTCGGACAAGGACAATCCCGAACGCAAGGAATTTTTGCCGATCTCAGCCACGACGAATCTGCGCGGAGAATTTATTTTCGACAGGATTCCGGCGGGAGTGCGTTACCATCTTTTCGTTGTGCCTGGTCGTCAGGAATCCTACGGCGGTGGGCCTTATGAACCTTGTGTCGAAGTGGCAACCCTCGTTCCCGACCATGACGGCGAAACCGTTGATCTGGGAGACATCAAGCTGGATTTGACGAAGGTGAAGGAAAAAAGGTGACACGGAATGAGGTTTCTGAAACAACTGCCGGAATGAAACGCAACGGGTTCCTGTCACTTCGTTTCGTTCCCGGCTGTCATTCATGTTCCGTTTACTTTTCTGCAATGTTCACCGGATAACAAGCTCATTGTGTGCGCATGGGGAAATGAGGTTGCTCTTTTTTGCGCGCGGCTTTTGGCTACTGAGGTTGTTTTGTCAGAAAGATAAGGTGGAAATGAGATTTTATTTCACGCAGAGAACCCAAAAACAAAATCTTGTGCCCCCTTTGCGTCTTGGTGAAAATCGCATTCTGAAGTGCCAAAATCGATGGCTAAAAGCCATGAATCGACGGCTAAAAGCCATGAATCGATGGCTAAAAGCCATGAATCGATGGATAAAATGCCAAAACCGATGGATAAAAGCCATGAATCGACGGATAAAAGCCATGAATCGATGGCTTTTAGGCAACACGTGTTGCCTTTTAGCCACATGCCGATGGCTTTTAGGCGTGAATCGATGGCTTTTATGATCACGCCATTGCCGTCTGCGAAATCAATCTTCGGGAAAATCTTGAAATCTTTTCCATATTATAGGTCGCGTTCTGTTATGCGACCTATTGTTCCGGTGAATGCGGTGCAGGCTGGAGGCATGAGGCCGGAGGTGGGAGTGGAATGCCCCAGAGAGCGAAGCATCGTCTTTGTCCCAAAGGGACAGAACAACGATAGCCAGGGGTAAGGCGTACTCGCCGCAGCCCCTGGTAACGTGGCGTGCATATTGATAAAGAAAGCCCCAACGGGGCGACATAAACATGCACGCATTTGCGATACAACACGAGCGCGCCGGTACTCCGGCCAAACAACATTTGTTCGACCCCGTTGGGGTCGGTGATAATTTATGGGCATCGTTACCAGGGGCTGCGCGGAGTACCGCTTACCCCTGGCTACCGTTGTGCTGCCCTTTACAAGGGCAAAGACAATACTGTACCACTACGTGGCGATAACAATACTGTGCCCCTTTGGGGCAAAGACATAACAACAATTATTTTATGAAAGGCCACATCATGCCAATTAAGAAGAAATCCAAGAAGAAGGCCACCAAAGTCCATAGTCACGTGCGACGAGTCGATCATGCGTCGATTGACGAGCAAATCGCCGCGTTGGAATCGCAGATCGCGGCGTTGCAAGCGCAGAGCGCAGAGAGCAGAGCGCAGAGTAAAGAGCAGATCGCAGAGAGCAGAGTGGAAAGTCAGCGCAGAGAGCAGAGTTCAGAGAGCAGAGATCAGAGTAAGCGCGAAGTGC
>WRMR01000177.1 GCA_009776995.1 Planctomycetaceae bacterium
AAGGGAACGAAAGGGTCGGGCGGTATGTGTGAGGCTTACGTCTAACCAGAATGCGCCTGAGGCACAAAACGTGAGTAACCGTCGGTGGAGCGCGAGTGCAACGAGCGCGGAACCGGCGGAGGGCAGCACCCCTTCATCAGCCCCGGCAAGGGCTGAACAGCACCACATTCAGCCCTTGCAGGGCGGGAGCCTGCGGCGTTTCACCGCCGGTTCCGCTCGCGTTGCTCGTTCCACCGACGGTTACTCACGTTTTGCGCCTCCGGCGCAATTTCCCCACCAAAGGTTTTGCGCCTTCGATGCATTGACAACCCCGTGTAGGACTTGGAAACCCAAACGGATAATTCCCATCGTTTCTCTGTACTTTTGGGACAATCGTCATATTTCTGCTGTCTTTTGCAGAAGTTTTGGTATCATCGTCCATATAATATGTAAACTAAACTACTTGCAATATGTAAAATCCTATGCAAAATATTTTGAAATCATTGCATTGAAGTTACCTAAAAAAGATTCTGGACAGGTTCTAAGAGACTGGTTACTCGATGATGAATAATATCTCCATCACAGACCTCGCCAATGGCGAGCGCATCGGCTTAGGCGCCACCGAAATCACGACCGTGCCGCACCTGTCCATCTTGCAAAAGCGGTTTTCGGCGGTCGCCAATATAGATACCGAATATAAGCAGGACATGGCGCGGCTGCTTTCGGAGGTGTTTCAGAATTATCAAAATGCGTCGGGTGGGTGCAAAGACTTTTCGTTGGAGATTCTGTGGTCAACGCAGGAGGTCAAAAACCAACCCTACAAGGCTTCCATAGCATTGCATATCATTATCCGCGTCATCGGCACGAATGACACGGAGATAGAAAATACAATCTTGTCGCTCATGCGGATTTGCAAGGCGACGCTTGATTTTGGAAAATACGATTATCGGGATGCCGATATCCGTGAGTTGACTTCCCGTGTCCGAAAGATAAATAGTCAATCAGTCAAGGCGGTGGTCAAAAGCGAACGGCTTGAGAATTTGCAGAACAATATGCTTCCGTATTGTTTCGCCTTTGACAAGATACCCGAGACGGAAAACGATTTGAGCCGCATCGTGAGTTCGCTCATTGACGCTCCCGATTGCGCCATCTCGTTTCAACTGATACCCGTGACGTATTCCGCCGAGGAGGTGGCGGTCGTGGACGGAAACGCGCAAATGCTGGATACGCTTTCCAAGGGCGTGATGAGTCAGGGGGTCGGGAACGTCAGTTTCGCATTGGCCGAGAAACACGCCGAGACCTACAAGTATTATTCCCAAAAGAAAAATACGGCAGCGTTTGCGTTCAATGTGCTTGTCTACGGAACGCCGAGCGAGACCAACGCCATTGCGACACGAATACTTGCCCAACTGAACAACAGTAGCGAACTTCGCATCGTCTCCCTTTCTTCTGACGATGTACGGAAGGATGACAATTTCTATCCGCTTCCGTGGGCGGTGCATGAAATCATCCTTGGCACGGAGCGAAATCCGTCCGTCTGGAATGTCGGGCAGAACCTCACTGCGTTCTATAAGTTGCCGTATGTCATCACTGCGGAGGAGGCGTCCGAGTTTTTCAGGCTTCCCATCGGGAGCGATGCCGTCCATGCGGGATTGGCGGTCAATGAATCGGGCAAGGCGAGCCGCACATATGCGGACAATGTCGTCGGGGGCGGCGACATCATGGTCGGGACGCTGAAATCCTCGTCTCAGGGAAAGACCATCGGGCTTTCGCTGAAAGACTTGACCAAGCACGCGCTGATCGTCGGGACGCCGGGGTCGGGCAAGACGACATTCTCGGTCAGCCTGCTCGACCGTCTGTGGAAAGACCATAAGATTCCGTTCTTGGTCATTGAACCTGCAAAGAACGAGTACCGTGCGCTGGTGCAGAGCATTCCCGATTTGCAGGTGTTCACGCCGGGGAAGAATTTCATTTCACCCTTCGTGTTCAACCCGTTCGTGCCGCCGAAGAATGTCAAACTGGAAACGTATAAATCAACCTTGAAAACGGCATTTGCGGCGGCGGTGGCAATGTCCACGCCGTTGGACAAGATTTTCGAGGAGACGGTCAACAACTGCTATTCCGATTTCCGCTGGCTGGACACCTATACGAGCGATAACAAAGGACGGGTATTCAACATCACCGACTTCATCAAATGTTTCGAGGAAACGTTTGATGCGATTGGGTACACAGGTGATGCAAAGAACATTGGACGCGCAGGGCTGGTGCGCCTGCAAAGCCTCGTGAACCTGTTTGACAATTATTCGTCCATCCCGATTGAGGATTTGTTGACCAAGCCGACGGTCATTGAACTTGCGGCGATAGAGAACAGCGACCAGAAGGCGTTGCTCATTTCCCTGCTGCTGCTCTCCATTCTGGCGTATGTGAACAGCAATTACGTCGGCGACGGGAATTTGCGCAACGTGGTGTTGCTGGAGGAGGCGCACGTCCTGCTCGACGCGGACACCTCGAACGCGGGTGAAGGTGAGGCGAACCCCAGCGCCATCGCACAAGGGCTGGTGAAGCGGATGCTTGCGGAAATCCGCTCGTATGGCGTGGGCATCGTGATCGCCGACCAGTCGCCGCGCAAGGTGACGGCGGACGTTGTTGCATTGACCGACATCAAGCTGGCATTCCGACTGGTGGAGGCGAGCGACAAAGAGATACTCGCCAACAGTTCCAACATGAACGAAGTACAGGAACAGCGGCTTGCCAAGCTGAAGCCGGGCGAGGCGTTTTTATTTTTCGGAAAACTTGACGAGCCAGAAGAGATCAAGACCGAGGATTACCGACTGGCGAACAAGATTAATATCACGCTTTCAGATGAAGGGATAAAATCGCTCTCGACGTATTGGGAGGGACGCAAGGACAAGTTACGCCCGTACCCCGAATGCGGATATTGCCGATACTGCGTGGGCGGGTGCGACTATGACAAGCGAATTCTGGGGCGCGAAGTGGCGCGGCGGATTTTCGTTAAGAATTTCAAGCACGACAGCGCAGACACGGAGATTGTGAAGAATGCGTTTCGGAACATGACTGCATTGATCAAGCAGGAATTGAACGACGAGCCATTCGATTTGCATCTGCTCGCCTGCGTGGAGTTGCATTTGCTGCGACGGATACGGTACGGCACAAAAATAAGAATTTCCGACGCGACCGTGCAGGCAACGTTGACGGGGATAGGGGGTGCGAAGTGAAAGGAATTTTTATGCGAGGGATTTGGCAGGAGGCGACATGAACGGACGATTTGAAATTAATCGGGATATGCCACAGGACAACCGCTCTGACATCCGGGGCATTGTTGGCGGTGAGAAAAAACCGGATTACGGCGGCGATCTTGCACGGGCAACGGGTGTTGACTTGAATAACGGAACCCGTGACATTTCCGCCACGGGCAGTTTCACAACCAGCGGCAACGAATGCGGCGAGGATTTGAACGACACTGGCACCGAACACTTGGACACCGCACTGGATCAATTCAAGGAATACAACTGGAGCGACATGCCGCTGGAGGGGAAAAAGCAAGCCATTGCCGACCTTGCCACGTGTGTTGCCGCAGATACTGGAAACGAGAATCCGCCTGAAATCGTTTTCCGTGATGATATGCCGGACGGCTCTTATGGCGGGTATAGCCCCGACTCCAACACGATTGAAATCAACCAAAATATGTTGGATGATTCTGCGGAAGCCGTGGATACCATCTCCCATGAAATGTGGCACGCTTACCAACACCAATGCGCGCAGGATCCCACAAACGAAAAAGGACAGGAGTATCAGGAAGGTTTTGAAAATTACATCAGCCCCGAGTACGATTTCGAGGGTTATGAAAATCAAATGGTTGAGGCGGAAGCAAGGGACTACGCCCAAGGATTCAAGGACAGACTGAAAGGAGTAGCGTAAGAATGGAAACGATTGTTAATTATTTGGTGAACGAGCGCAAGCAGAGACCAGAGGTCGCCGCTAAAATAGCGTCGTCCTTTGAACGGCACGACGATATACGCGCCGAACTCGAACGCTGGATTGAGCGGCGAGAGTACCCACAGGACAATCCTCTCGCCGTCGAAGGCTACACGGCAGAAATGATTTCCAAGCTCGCCCCATTCATGGACGGGGTTGGCGCATACAATTTTTTGGTGACGTTACGGGAGCGTCCCGACAACGGTAAACGCATCATTGCGGAAGGGTTTAAGAGAAAGTAGGAGAAACGTGATTATGGACGATGAATTCGAGATGGGCGACGATAGCAACTGTGATACAAGCCTTGATACAAGTGGCGACACGGGTAGCGGCGTTGATGTCAATTTGGAGGTTGATTTGGACTCCAACAATGACCTCAATGGCGATACGAGCGAAAACGCAGATGATGAAATGGACTCCGAAGTGGACGTTGGCGACAATCGAAATGATGAAGTTGGTAATGACTTAAACGGCAATGGCTCCGACGAAGGTATCCCATCTGAAGAACCCGAGCAGTCACCGGAGGAAACGGAACAATCGCCGGAAGAAACGGCACAACTGCCAGAAGAAGCAGAACAGCCGCCGGAGGAAACGGAGTTATCATCAGAGGGAATCGAACAATCATCAGATGAAAAAAATTTTTCATTCAGAGAAATGACGCGTGGAGACTTCGTTAATGCTGGGCATAAAATTGGGAACGTAACCAATGAATGGGCAAATGACATTAGAGAGGGGCGGCAAACCCCACCCTCAACCCGACAGGAGGCCATTCACACGGGTTTGGGAATAGTTGCGTCTGGATATAAAGATATAGGAATGGGAGTATATCATGGCACAGGGGCTGTTATGGAGGGAGCAATCGAACAACATGGACCAAATTCCGGAGTTCAACTTGAAAATATGCAAATCCACCAAGCAATCAATGAACACCCGCCTCTAAATGAGCCGTTGAAGGATAATGAGGATTATTTTGACGAAAATGGAGTCATGATCACAGACGAAAAACTTCGTGAATAAGGAAATCTAGCGTGAAAAATTCAATGATTTGTCCGTGGGATGTCACATCCCCACCGGATACTTTTTGTGTGAACAAACCCCAACCCCATAAAGGAGGCACCACTCATGTCACTCTTCAGTAAGAACCCCAACGAATCCGCATATCCTGGCGGCAAAAAGCACTGGGCGGACGTCATTAAAAACGAAGGCTCAAGCGATCTTCTTCTCTGGCGGCACCCGGCGGAGGATTTCAACACCAACTCCACGCTCATTGTCGAGCAAGGTTTTGAAGCCATCTTTATCAAAGACGGCCTACCCGAGGCGATTTTCGAAAGCGGCAAGCATGTGCTTTCCACCGAGAACTACCCAATACTCAGCCGTCTGCGTACGATGTTCACGGGTGGGGTTAGCACCTTCAACTGCGTGGTTTATTTCATATCAACATTCCCCGAAGGTTTGCAAATCAACTGGGGAACGAAATCGCCTATCACGATTTGGGACAACATGATCGCGCAAAACATTGAACTTCGATCCTTTGGTAGTTACAATGTGAAGGTTGCTGATCCTGGAGTGTTTTTTTCTGCGCTGGGCTTATCCGCCAAAAAATCTTTTTCACGGGATGAACTCCAGGATATTTTTAGCGGAAGATTTCAAAAGGAAATAGTCACATGCATTTCCGACACCCTTGAGGCGAAGCGAAACAACGGGGAAATGTTGTTTCAGGTGGTTTCCAAATACAGGGAATTTTCCGAAGCCGTCGCCCCGTATTTCGAAAAAATCCTTGAAAAGTCTGGAATCGAATTGATTGATTTTTCCATTGAATCCCTCAAGCCGGATGCGGAGGCACAGGCCGCTTTCAATCAATTGATGCGTGACACCCAATGGGGGATCGCAAAAAAACAAGCGGAGGCGGTTGGGGACAAGAAGAGGATGGATATCCTTGGCGATGATTGGGGCCGGCAGCAGGCGGCGAACATTCTTGGGACGCTCGCCGAAAATCCCGGTTCGGGCGGGATGGCGGCGACTGGTGCGGGATTTGGTATGGGAATGGCGGCTGGCGGTGTTTTTGGCAACATGGCACAGCAAATGTTTAGTCCGATGCAACAACCGCCAACGCCAGCCGCACTGCCGCAACCGTCGGGAAGATTCACGCAGAAATCTGCGGATGCGGCGCATGGGGACGTGCGCCCTCCAGACGACCCCGTCGCTACGTTGAAAAAACTCAAGGAGATGCTTGAGCTTGGTTTGATTGAGCAAACGGAGTTTGACACCAAGAAAGCGGAAATCATGTCCCGAATGTAAGGAGACGCGAAACATGAAAAAGACAAATGGTTTGTGGACGATTCTTAATCTGATCTTCTTGGTCATTTTCAATGTCCTGTTCTTTACGTTGGGCGGCGTGGAGCATCGGGTGTCCGTGTGGGTGTCCTACGGGTTCATCCACTTTGCGTACTTCATGCTGTTGCTCACGCCGAAGCTGACCCGAGCAGGGAAAAGCTCGGCGGTGTTCGGGTTTTCGCTGTACGCGATTTCGGCGACATATTTTCTGGCGGAGTTTGTCATAGGATTGTTGTTCATCCTGCTTTCCCTTGAAGGGTATAAGGCCGCGCTATTGCTTCAACTGTGCCTTGCCGGAGCATACGGAGCCTTGCTGGTGTCCCACCTGCTCGCTAACGAGGCGACGGGGAATGCGGAAGAAAAGCGGCAACCCCAAATTGACTACGTGAAAAACGCCTCCATCCGCCTGAAACTCCTGTTGGGGCAAATCCAGGACAAAGAGGCGCGGAGGCACGTGGAGCGGGCTTACGACGCGCTCTACTCCAGCCCCGTCCACTCGTATCCCGAGCTGGCGCAGATAGAAAAGCGCATTCTGCAATCCATTGAGCAATTGGAAAATATTATTTCAGCAGGGGACAAGGGAAAGATCATGTCGTCGGCACACGCTTTGCTGGCCATCGTGAACGAAAGAAATATGCGCTTGAGGAATTCAGGTTAGGACGGCCATGAAAGAAACCCAAAAGGCAAAAATCCGTATGCGTTATCAAGGCGTTCAACAGGATGAGATCGAGGTTATCCCGGCGATGCCGCAGGAAAATATTTTCGATGGCGAGTCTGAATGTCGTGTCGCAGTTTATACCCGCGTTTCCACGGATGACCCGCACCAAACATCCTCAATTGAGTTGCAGAAAAACCATTATATTGACGAGGTGAACCGCCACCCGGGATGGCGTTTGGCGGGTGTTTATTCCGACGAGGGCGTTTCCGGCACTTCGGTGGAATATCGCGAGGGGTTTCAGCGCATGATCGCGGATTGCGAGGCGGGGAAAATAGATATGATCATCACGAAAAGCATTTCACGGTTTGCCCGCAACACGGTTGATTGCGTCACTTTCGTCAGGAAACTGGCCAGCCTGAAACCGCCCGTCGGTATCCATTTTAGGGAGGAAGGTATCCATACATTAGGTCCCGGCGGCGAAATGCTTCTGACAATCCTTTCGAGTGTGGCGCAGGGAGAATCGTATCATAAAAGCGAGGCCATGAACGTCTCGATTGAGATGCGTTTCAAGCGAGGTCTTTTCCTGACACCGACATTGCTCGGGTATGACAAACATGCGATCCGTACCCCTCCCCCGGTTTCCGGCGGAATGGAAGGAACAGTTTGGCTTGCCCGTTGGGGAACACCGCAGACGTTTCCAGACGCGGGTATTCAAGGAGCATGTCATCTTTGGAACGCAAGACAGCTCTGGGCACGAACTGCCGTTGTTTTAGCACTGCCCGAAAGGAGAGAAACACGTCATGATACTCCAGACTGCGCAACGTCCTGCCCTATCCCTTGACTTCAAGCGCAACAGGATCAGGATCCATAAAAGCGCAATCCGCTCCATTGGCAATCCAGATTCTATCCAGTTTCTTGTAAACCCCCAAAAAGGCATGCTCGCCATCATGCGCAGTGACCATTCCGATCTCAGGGCGCACCGTCTGCACTGGAGACAACTTGCGCACGGGCAATCATTTGAACTGCACAGTAAACGCCTCCTGAGACGGTTACAAGGGCTGTGTGCAGCTTGGCAAGATAACCGTACCTACCGCATTCGCGGGGAGACGGTCCCCAATCAAGGGGTGGCAGTGTTCCGAGTCGCGGAATCGGTCCGGGTGGGTTCATTGCGTTAATGTGTGTGGTCTGTCGCTTTTCGTTTCTCGGGAAGAGTGTCGCGAATCATTTCCAGCAATCCTTTTTGTGTTTCAAGGAAGGGGGAGGATGTCGTCGCCAGCGGAGAACGACTCTTTCTCGCAGAGACGCAGGGATGCAGAGGCGCAGGTGGGCTCCATGCGCAACCCTTTAGAAATCTCTGCGTCTCTGCATCCTTGCGTCTCTGCGAGAGAAAAATCCAGAAGCGTTTTTGAGTGTTCTGGGATCCGGAATCTGGGAGGATGCCGGGGGGAGGGGCCGGTGGCTAGTGCGTCGTAATATCTAAATCTTCTACACTTTTTCCGCACTGTGGCATATTGGTGTCTCACGTATGGGAAGGCACGGAGTGCCGAAGCTCGCCCTCCATTGCCTGTTGGGCATTTCTCTTTTTCAATCGAGCGCATTTTTGTGCTTCAGGGGGGAGGGCGTTTAGGATATACTATGCCATCATGTGTTTTCAGGTAACGGAGGGGTTGCAAAGATGTCGTTTTTTAAGGCGTATGACATGAGGGGGGTGTTCGGGAAGGATTTCACGCTGGACACGGTGTGGCGCGTGGGGCGGTGGCTGCCGGTCGTGCTAGGCGTCCGGCGCGTGCTGGTGGGGCGCGACGCGCGGGTGTCGTCGGTGGCGGTCCGGGACGCGCTCTGCAGGGGGCTGGCGGAGTCGGGATGCGAGGTGCATGACTTGGGCCTGGCGACGACCCCCATGGTCTATTTCTTCACGGTCAGGGGGGGGTACGAGGCGTCGGTGCAGATCACGGCGTCGCACAATGCGGCGGACCATAACGGGATGAGGGTGTCGAGGGGGGGGGCGGTCCCGGTGGGGTATGACACGGGGGGGGGGGAGATCGAGCGGCACGTGATGTCGGGGGAGCTGCCCC
>WRMR01000178.1 GCA_009776995.1 Planctomycetaceae bacterium
GGTTGCGACCCTGGTGTCGGTCGGTGAAATCGTCGAGGCATTCGGGCACAGCAAGGCGGCGTTCAAGCTGATGATCATCGACGCTTGCCGCAGCGGGAACACCTCGGGGGCGTTTGCCGCGCTGAAACCGTCGCAGGGCGTCATGCTGTTGCAAAGCAGCGAGAGCGGCGAGAGCAGTCTTGAAGTCGATGGGGTCATCGGCGGCGAGGTCTTGCAGGGCGGGCTCTTCTCGATTGCGCTTCAGGAGGGCTTGCAAGGCAAGGGGGTGGACGCTTCGGGCAATATCACGCTGCTCAGTCTGGCGGCCTACGCCATGAAACGAACGCCGGTGCTTGCCGCCCTGCTCGGCGAAAAGCAAACGCCGCACATGCAGGGCAATCTCACCGATATTGTCCTGGTGCCCAAAGACAAGGTGGGTGCAGGGGCAACGGCCATAGCAGGAGGCACCCCGCCGTCAGGAAACATGGACGAAGCGAGAAAGAGAAGAGAGGACGCGGTCAAAGAGGCGCGAACAACCATCGACGTGGCGATCCAACGATTGATCGCCGCAGAACTGGAGAAAGTGGAAAAGGCGAATCAAAATCCCAATCTCAATCCTTTTGACAACAGCGACTTGGATCAGAAGATTGCGAAAACAATCCTGGAACTGATCCAGGGAAGCCGCAACCTGGAAATCGTCCTGAGTCAGGCTACGGCCAAGTATGAGATGGAGGAACTTGTGCGGGAATTGATCACGATTCCCGTCCAAACCGCGCTGAAAGACGCACGCACACAATGGGAAAAAGAGTTGATTGCAAGGCAGGAGAGGGAGGAGGAGGAAAAACGCGTCATGGCAGAAGCGGTTAAGGAAAGTTTAAGCGACATCACCAAAATCAGTCAACCGGATGATATTTATGCTTTCGCAAAAGATAAAAACATACTTGCCAGAAAAGACAGTGTTGGTAACCATGAGTTTGGGGTCAAAGGTGTGTGGTTGGGTGAGAATGCACTTGGTAAGGATATTTATGATAAGTTGAAGAAAGTTGGGAAGTATTTAGAAGCTGGTGTGGATCCGACGAGGTATGACGAGTTAGAAAAGAAGGCGAGGAGTATCCTAAATACACCGGCTAATGCAGAGATTTATTGCGTCAAAACACCCGGTGGAGATTACAAGTACACCCCAGAGCAGCGTAACGCAGCGGCGGTACAAATGATGCGCGATGCCTATGGAGATGGACGATTGCTAAAAGACGAAAATGGCGTGAAAAGATTCAAGCCATCTAAGGAAGTATTAGATGAATTTGAGCAAATGTTGGCTGTTCTTAAAATTGAGTACCAAGGTAAGAGAGAAGTCGATAAGACTGTTGTTAACGCTATGTTGAAGGAAAATAAGAAGTTGGTGGAGGATAAATATTTGATAAGTGATGATGAGCTGAAGGATAAAGAGAAGCAGGTCGATAACGATATAAGTGGTAAGTCAAATCAAGTTATGACCGATTTTTATATCAAACTAAAAACTGATTACGGGAGAGAAGTAGTCGAACAATGTGCGAAAGAAGTAATAGATGATTTGAAGAATGCAAATATACCCGGATTCTCTGAGGAAAGAGCAACTAAATATGAAAGATTTTATATGAAATTAAGTAGCAAACTGCTGTTAATAGGCAAAGAGAATCCATACTATGGTGCCGTGATTAATAATAATTTTTTAAATAAGGGTACAGCATTATAATAAAGGATTTTGTATTAAGAATATACTGTTCGTTTGTGGCAGCAACAATGGATGGGTATAAACTTGCCATTATGGGGTGCTGACACCTCTGCGGCCTTTGCGCCCTCTGCGTGAAAGAAAAAACTTCGTGCCCTTCGTGGTGAAAAACCACGTAATTCGTACCAGAGTTGTTGTTTTTGTTGCCACCAGCGTAATAATTGTCTCAAAAACTGATCGCGCCGGAGTGAACGTTTCTCCCGGCTGGATCAACGTTGATCCAGATTTGATCAACATTCAACCCGGCGCGATCAACGTTCATCCAGATTGGATCAACGTTCATCCCGGCGCGATCAACGTTCATCCAGATTGGATCAACGTTCATCCCGGCGCGATCAACGTTTATCCAGATTTGATCAACGTTCATCCCGGCGCGATCAACGTTTATCCAGATTGGATCAACGTTTAACCCGGCGCGATCAATGTTTTGCCGACGGTGCCGATCATTCCGGCCAAAATAACAACAAATCCGTAACAAACCGGAAAAACCAAACAAATGAACAGAAAAAGGGTGAGCAGAGCGCAAAGAGCAGAGAGCAGAACGCAGAGTGCAATCAGAGCCGCGACGGTTACGGAGCGGTCGAACGGGTTGAAACTCTGTTCCGCTTCGACCGCTCGATGACTCTCGCGGCTCCGATTGAAACATTCTGCACTCTGCGTTCTGCATTCTGCACTTCTTCGCAGCTTCCAGTGCGAAAATCCTCATTGAAAGAATTCCGTTATTTCCGTCTTTCCGAGTGTTCCGCGTTCCCGGGTCATGCGGTGATCGTAGCAAAGGTCTTTGCAGGATTTCAAAAATTGCGTTAATTGTTTCGAGTCGTGAAATTCATGGGAAGCGTTTTCATCCTTGAAAAACAGAACGCAACGGACTTGGTACTCACTGTTGCAACTGCCCGGCAGAGCCATCGTTTCGCCGTCTGACTGGGTGACAGGGAACGTGTCGGTGGTGTAAAAGAAACGGACTCCTTCCATCGGGGCAAGTTCCTGGCGGCAAATTTCCTGCATTTGCCGTCGCGCTTCGGGAGTTGGGTTTGTCAGTGAAAATTCCATCATCGTTGCAGGCAACGTGACCATCGGAGCAAGCACACCGGTGAGCAGCCAGAATTTTGCCGTCGTGAAATAGATGATGATGCCGGTCACGTCCACGAAGGTTGCCACGAAGGGACTTGATGCAACCGCCGGGTCAATGCCGACCCGCTTAAAACCGAGCGGGAGCAGCGAACCGACAATGGTTCCGACCAGGCAAATCAGGGCGACCGATTGCGCGATCGTGATTCCCAGCAACCAGCGGTCAACGGTGCCGATGACCGATTCCGGCGTCAGAACCGCCCGTGTGAAACCGATCAGCCCGATGGAAAGGCCGAGTGCCAGCCCCATCATGATTTCGTGACGCATGACGCGGAACCAGTCGCGGAGCCGGACTTCGCCGAGTGCCAGTGACCGGGTGACAAGCGTTGCCGCTTGTGCGCCGCTGTTACCGCCCACCGAAATACACAGAGGAATGAACATTGCCAGCACGACCAGTTGCTCCAGTTCCGCGTTGAAGTGTGCCAGCGCGCTGAATGTGAACAGTTCCGCGACAAAAAGACACGCGAGCCAGACCACCCGTTTGTGCCAGATCGTGAAGAACGGCGTTTCCAGGTACGGTTGTTCCATTGGCTGCACGGCACCCATTTGATGCACGTGCTTGGTCACCAGATCGCTGTTGACGTCGATCACGTCGTCGTAGGTGATGATGCCGAGCATCCGATGCTCTTCATCGACAACCGGCACGGCCAGGAAATCGTAGCGGGCAATCGCGTCGGCGGCCTCACTGCTGTCTTCCGTCGCTTCGACCGTAATCAGATCGCGTTTCATCAGGTCGCGAATGATGGTCTCACTGCGACCGACGGACGCAAGCAGTTGTTTGGCCGAAACCAGTCCGACAAGATGCTCGCCTTCATCGAGAACGTAGAGATAGTAAACCGTTTCTTTGGTATGAAGCTGCTGCCCGACTTCCTGGATTGCCTCGCCGACGGTCATCGTTTCGCTCAGACGCACGAAGTCCGACGTCATCATCGAACCGCAAGTGCCTTCGGGATAAGCCCGCAACCGGCTGATGTCGCGGCGGTCTTCCACCGGAAGCAGAGCAAGAATCTCATTGCCGGTCGGCCGGTCGAGTTCGTTGAGAATGTCAACGCGGTCGTCCGCCGGCAGGTCGGCAACAAGCGTCGCGATTTCATTGCGTGGAGCCGTTTCGAAAATTTCGAGCTGCTTGTCTTCGTCAAGGAAGCTGTAAATTTCGACCCGTTGCGGGAGGTCGCAATGCCGGAGCAGTTCCCAGATTTCCTGCGCGGTCAGCCCCTCAATATACTCCGCCGTTCGGGCAGGGTGGAAGTCATAACAAAATTCCCGCAGATGCTCTTCGTCATTTTCGGCGAGCATCTCGCGGATTTCCGGGAGAAAAAGTTGATTATAAGACATGGGAGGGAGTGGTCCGTTGGCTACGTCACCCAGTGGCGCGAATTGGGTGGAAAATGAAAGTGATATCAATGATTAGGAAGAATAATTGTCCCACAAATGACAAAACCGGGAAGGCAGGGCGGTTATGGTGTGATGCTTCATAAGGTTCTCGACGCAAGGTGACAAATCAGGTAGAATAACAAAATACTTGATCCGTTCATTCTATTCTTTTCCTGAAATGAAAGGGACGATTTTGGCCATGACAAGAATTGTCACGATGCTCGGCTATTTACTCGTGTGTGCGTCCATCCTTTCCGGTGCGGAACCTTCCCGTGCCGTTGTTTTCAAAGTGAGCGAAGGGATACGGCCAGGCTCGGTCTTTTCCCTTTACGGCGAGTTTCTGGACGGGCCGTGCGAAGTCCGGTTTCTTGCGCCGGACGGGAGCGTTCTCGCGACACAGCCCGCCGTTCAGACGGACTCTGAAGGTCATTACCTCCGGGCGATTTTCCCGGATATTGAGCCGGGTGTTTACCGCCTTTCCGTCCACAATTCCGCCGGATGGTCCGAACAGGAATTGTACATCAACCGGGCCGATCCCCGCTGGCTGTCCGACGACCGCGCCTATCCTGGCCAGAAACTGAAACTCATCGGACGTAATCTCGATGCGGCGGAATATGGAGGAGAAACGGGGACGATGATCGTACCTGTTCCCGGAATCATGACGGGAAGCAGATATCAATTCAATCCAATTCAACCGGACGCTGTCAACCCCTACTGCATTGACTTTACTGTTCCAAAAGATATGCCGCCCGGCACATATCAAATCGGGATGATCACACATTCCGGTGGTTTCGGAAGACAAACGGTTAAGCTCGACAACCGTTCCGAGTATCCCGAAACGCCGGAAGTCACGCTCCTGACCATCGAAGCCGCGCCAACCGACCCGTTGGCACTGGCGTTGAACGTTTCCTGGGCAAACGATTTTGACTGGGAAAACGTGGTGAGTATCACGGATTGCGGTGCCAAAGGGGACGGAACCGACGCAACGGAGGCCATCCGGGAAGCCGTCAGACGTCTCGGTGAAACGGGCGGAATCGTTTTCTTTCCCAGGGGCGTTTACGGAGTTGGCCGCATTGACATTCCTTCCGGCTGTATTTTGCGCGGTGAAAGTCAGGACGAAACCGTCTTGCTTGGGAACTCGGTTCACCAAATCATCCGGTTCCAGGGCGAACGGCACGGTGTCACATCCATGACGTTGCGATTTCATCCCGATGTCCCCAAGGAGGAACAGACCACGTTTCTGATCGGCGACGCGAAAAAACTGTTTTTCCATCGTATCACCTTCGACTTCCTGGCGGAACCGGATGTTTTCACCCGGTACAATCCCTATTACGTCAAGGGCGACGGTCCCATGCTTGTCGCGGAATGCCGGTTTTTCAAGAACATCTGGAACCACGAAGTGAAAAACCGCGTGACGTTCCGAGACAACTTCATCACGATGCGCGACGGACTGGGGTTCTGCATGTCCTCCGAAAAACTGCTCCACCTGAACAACGAACTGGTGTTCGATCCTGCCGGGTACGCGGGACAAATGAATGGTTTTTTCGTCAACGAAGGCTGGATGGGCTGGAATATTTACAATGCCTATATTGCGGATAATCACACGCGCAATCTTGACGGACCGGGCGACTGCCAACCCTTTGCCGCCGACTCAGCGTGGTCGTGCTTTGCCGGTGGCATAACCGGCTCAAGCACCAAAACCGTTGACGTGCGATGCGATCTCGACGCCGGTTTCCAAACGATCGACCAGCATGAACTCGAAGTCCTGATCGTTCAGGGAAGAGGATTGGGACAACTGCGCCGGGTCAGTGCGTTTGAAAAACTTGGCGCAAAAACGGATGGTGAACCGGAGACCGTGCGGCTGACGGTTTCACCCCCGTGGGATGTCGAACCGGACGAAACGAGTGTCGCCACTGCCGGAAGCTGGCATCTCAACCATGTCTTTTGCCGAAACGTTGCCGAAGTTTCGAAATCGCCGTACAACATGTATTATGGCGGGTGCTATGATTGCATTGACGCCGACGCCGTTTCCATCGACACCGAGGGCTGGTATAATTGGGGACGGATCGGCGAGGTTCCCAATGCGCCCGGCAATCCGCCGCATTTCGGCAAAAACTGGCACACGCCGGTGTATTTCAGCCAACTGAAACGTTCAACCTTCACCGGCAAATCCCCGCCGTACAAGACGATGGGACTCATCCTGCGGGTGGAAAATGAGACACTGCGCTATCTCGGCGTCGGAGATTACGGCACGGAGTTACGCGATAACGTCATCGACCGCAATGCCTGCGCGGATTGCCCCCAACGGTTGGGCAACAACGCCCCGGCGGCCGTTGCGACTTTCGTGCAACGTTGGGAGGACACAACGGGGACGGAAGGCAGACCGGCAATCCTTGCGGCACTTTGTGAAGGCAACGTCATCAAGAACAGTTTGCAGGGTTTCAACCTGAGCCGTTGCACCGGGTTTTTCATCCGCGCGACGACTTACGAAAACTGTCCGACGCCCATTGTCGATCAGGGTATTGGGACAGTGATCGTTGAATAAAGCGTTCGATCCTTACCACAAGGACGTGAAGAAAACATGGACCTTCATCCCCCTCATTGTCACCGTTTTGCGTCACATCTGGATTTGGCGAAAATCCGCCATATCGTGTTCGATCTCGACGGCACGCTCTATCGCGGTTCCACGCTGTTCGATTACACCAGAGCGACGCTCGACACACTTGATTCGCTCGGCATCGGTTATACCTGTTTGACCAATAATTCATCTCTCAGTGCAAAGGATTATCTGCACAAAATCACGAAACTCGGCTTGCGCGGCACAAGCGACAATATCTTCACTTCGTCGCTGGCAACAATCGCTTACCTGAAAAAGCACTACCCCATGCTGAAAAAACTGTATGTTTTGGGTACGCAAAGCCTGCGAAACGAATTTCTGGAATACGGCTACACACTCGCAACGGAAGTCAACGGCGAAGAGCCGGAAATGGTCATTGTTGCGTTTGACACGACACTGACTTTTGATCGACTGTGTAAGGCAGCATGGTGGGTCAAGCAGGGAAAACCGTACATCGCAACACACCCGGACAAAATCTGCCCGACCGACCTGCCGTTGGTGCTGGTCGATTGCGGGGCAGTCTGCGCCTGTATCGAAAATGCAACGGGTCGTGCTCCCGACATCGTACTCGGCAAACCCGACCGTGTCATGATTGACGGGATTATTGAAAAACACGGACTGCAACCGAACGAAATTGCAATGGTTGGCGACCGCCTCTATACCGACATGGAAATGGCACGTCAGGCCGGAATTGTCGGCGTACTGGTTCTCAGCGGCGAAGCCACACTCGAAGATTTTGTGAAAAGCGGGCTGGAAACCGAGTTGGTTGTTGACAACATCGCGGTTTTGGCGGATTTGTTGACAATGGCGCATGCGCTCACAGATTGATTTACATAGATTTCGATGACACATTTTTGGATTTTATGATTTTTTCTGTTCCTGGCGTTCCCAATCGTTACTTTTTTATTTATAATCAACCGAATGCCAGAAAATGTCAAAAACTATCCCATTCCGAGTATCCAGCGTTTGCCGGTTTATCTGCGTTTCCTCAAAGAGCAGCGTCTCAAGGGCGAAACGGGCGTTTCTTGTACGCAAATTGCCGAAGAACTGGGGCAGTTGAGTGTCCAGGTTCGCAAAGACCTGGCCATCACCGGCATTTCCGGGCGTCCGAAGGTCGGCTATCAGATCGACGACCTAATCAACGCCATTGAGGTTTTTCTCGGCTGGAATCGCACTACGCGGGCGTTTCTGGTCGGAGCGGGCAGTCTCGGCAGCGCAATTCTCGGCTATCGGGGGTTTGTGTCGTTCGGTCTGGAGATTGTCGCGGCGTTCGATCTTGACCCGGAAAAACTGGGAAAAACAATCCATGACTGTCCGGTCTGGCCTATCGGCGAGATCATCGACATGGGACGCGGCCAAAAAATCGACATTGGCATCCTGACCGTTCCTGCTCCGGCGGCGCGCGCGGTTGCCAATCTGCTCGTCGATGTCGGTGTGCGGGGAATATGGAACTACACGCCCGTGCGACTGGAGTTGCCGGAACATGTCGTCTGCGAACAGGTGAAACTTTCCGAAAGTTTCGCCGTCCTCTCACGGGCGATCACCGCACAATAAGGCTTTCGCCGAAAAGTGTTCATCCAAATTTTGCAAAGACGGTGAAACAACGACTTGAACATAAGCCGGAACGAAGTCGGTACTTCGTCGCAATGACGGGATTTTTCTTCCAACCTGACAATTCCAAATACTTGATGAGGTTCCCATGCGTAAAGCTCTGATTCTGCTGTCGATTCTCTTTTCACACTTGAATATGGCATCCCCCGCAACGGCACAGGCCGCCGCGTTTGTTTGGATCGAATCGGAAAACCCGATGGCCAGCCAGGGGATCAAGGAACTGAATACCTGGGGGCATGAATTCATGTCCGGGCAATGGGTGCATATTTCGGTTGACGCCGACAAACTGGACACCATCGACGGCGACGCGATTCTCCTGCAATATGACTTCAAGTCGCAGGCCGGGACGTTTGAACTTTGGAACCGCGTCGGCTTGGAGTCCATCCGTAGCCCGTTCGATTGGCGTATTGACGGCGGCGACTGGACAACGGCCCAGCCGGACGACCTGACGATTGACCTCATGGAAATCGGCTTCTGGTGTGAAATCGCCTGGCTCAAGCTGGGAGACGTGAAACTCGACGCCGGCAAACACACGCTCGAAATCAGCATCGTGAAGCAAAC
>WRMR01000179.1 GCA_009776995.1 Planctomycetaceae bacterium
CGAAGGGTGCGCTTGACACGCGATTCGAGCCGGAGTATTGTCGTGAAATTCTCCGTCGTTGTGAGTTTGTCTTTACTCCGGTTCATGGCAGTTGGCTGAACATTGCGGAAAGTGAATTGAGCGTGCTGACAAAGCAATGTTTATGTGGACGCATCGGAAGCATGGAGGAAGTTCGCAAGCAAGTGACTACATGGATGACGTGGCGAAACAACCACGCCAAAGGCATCCACTGGCAATTCACCACCCACGACGCTCGAATCAAATGGGACTCCGTTTACCCGAAATTTCACTTCGATAACGAATGATTACAAGTTTACTCAACATCAAGTTTTAGTCTGGACAGGGCCCTAGGGAATAAACGTGTCCGATTCCATAGGGGGCTCCGAGAAATCGCCTTTGGTCATCGGTATCCTGGTGCAGGTGGGTGTTCCCCATATTGGTAACGTAATTCCCCATGACACGCCAATAGGTGTCAGGCGGATTTGCTCTCTGTGTCGAATTGGGGGCATCGGAAGGGCAGTAATATGCAGAGATAGCCTTCCGCTGCGTTTTCATATTGTCGAGTTCACCGTCCAAATCGTTTTCATCCACACCGGGTTTTTTGTAGTAGAACGGTTGCCCAAAATCAAAGGCGGCAAACAACTGTTGCTGTTCGACAAAGGGCCAAAGCTCGACGGGCCACGAAATGCGGTAATAAGTTTTGCCGTTTTCCAGGTTCGTGCGGGGATTATCCGGGTTGCCCCCGATATTGAACCAACCTTTGTAGGCTTCCGCATGGGTGTGAGTTGCTAACGACCACTGTTTAAGATGGTTGGTACACTGCATCCGCCTTGCTGCTTCACGAGCGGCTTGAACCGCCGGCAAAAGAAGGGCGATCAAAATACCAATGATCGCGATGACAACAAGAAGCTCAACGAGAGTGAAAGCTTTTACATTGCCCCCCCCCCCCATTTTAACATTTTTGAAGTGTTTCATAGTAAATCTCCTCAATTTTCAAAACAGTTTTACATCAAAAGCGGGAAAAACGAAAATCGTTCTTCCCGATAACACACTCTCTTACATCCCGTGGATAAGCTACACAGGACAACTGAAATAATCTGCGAATAGTGAGATTGTTTTCAGAAAAGTAAATCCAGCAAGTTTTCCCATCCAGACTACTACTATTATAGATATTTATCCAGTATAAGCAAGCCGGATTTGACACACAACCCCCCAAAAAATATTTTTTGGGGAAATTGATTGTCTATCCAGAAATCATTGATATCATATTTCTATGGGAATTATTCTGTTTTCGCGCCGCTTTTGGCCCGTTCGACCCATGCGTCATTGCCATAGACGCCAGCCTGGGAGAAATCGAAGGGGACGAAACCGATCTTTTCCGCAAGGGAACCGGGTTTGAGTCGGAAATCCCGTTTGGCGGCATCGGCAAACATCGGGTCGGCCACAAGTCCGCCGACGTCTTTCCCCGCCTCGACCCATTGTTCGTGCGTTTTGCCCGCGAAATCCACCGGTCCCGAAACGTTCCACCACAGATTCGATTTCCAATCAATGTTGACCTGTTCCGCCCGAATGCCGAACAGCTTGCTTTGGTCGTAATAGACAATATTGCGCTCGAACGTGAACGAAAGGTGATCTTCCACTCGTGTTGCCGCGACCTGGTGCTGGATGCTGAAACAAAGGATGTTGTTGCGAATGATGTTGTCTTTGCCGTAATGCTGGTGGAAAGAACCGTCTTTCGTGTCGTAAACCAGATTGTTTTCCATGAGGACTCCCTCGGAGCCTTCGTCGGTGTACATGCCCCATCCGCCGTAAGCATACGAATGGATGTTGTGGAAAATATTGTTACGCACCACCGTTCCGTGCGAGGTTCCGAGCGTGTAAATCCCGCCCATGTCGGCCATCGCGTTTTGGCCGAGGTCATGCACGTCGTTGAACTCGATGATGTTGCGCAATGCGTTGCCCTTATATCCCCACGTCCAACCGGCGGAAATGCCTGTGTAGTACATATCGCCGATGTCGTTGTGCGAAATCCGGTTGTCGCAACAGTTGTCGCCGATCCACACACCGACCGCACAGGCATGAAACCGCCCGGCCTTCTGAATGATGCAGTTGTCCACCACATTTTCCGAGGAACCGTGTCCGAGCCGGATCGCCCCGGCACCGAGATCGACAAAGGCACAATGTTCAATCCGGCAGCGATTCGAATTTTGCAGACGCACGGCGTATTCACCGATGTGCGTGACCTCGCAGTTTTTCATCACAATGTCTTCCGCACCGTTTCCGTCGATCACGGCTTCCGTAAAGAACGCCGCCTGAGCCGGTTCAAACTGCGACGGACCGGGCTGATTGAGCGGCCCTGTGACGCTTTCCGGCAACCCGGCATGTCTCATCACTTGCTGGTCGCGAGGAGAGTCGGTGTATGCAAAAATCAAATTCTCGAATTGCAGGTGCGCAACGGTTTTTCCTTCCGCCGGTTGACCGCGAAATTCCACGAGTTTGCTCAACCCGCCGCGCGGATAAACAATCGAAATATCGTTGGGGTTCTCGCCCGGCAGCGGTCTGTAGTAAACCTTTCCGGCATTGCCATCATAGAACCATTCGCCCGGAGCATCGAATGCTGTGCGGAAATTTTCAAGATAGTACGGCGAGGTGTCACGCCAGGGGTTCCAGAATTTCATCGGTGCCCCCTGCGCGTGGATCACTTCGAACGTCGTGCCGTCCGTTTCCGACCTGACCTCGAAACGCAACGGGATACGCCGTGTCGTGTCCCAGTGATGATGAACGATCAACTGGGCGTATTTCAGTTCGCTCTCCGGGACATTTTGGAACAGCTTGGACAGTTCCCCTTCCCGTGCAAGCAGGCGTTGTCCGGTTGTCGGCGGCTTGGTGACATTTTCGGTAATCGGCACGTCCTGCTCGATTTTCGCCGGAATGAGAAAACCTTCGTTCGGGTAACGCGAACGAACCGCCCGTCGCTCGCCGACAAAAAGTTGCTCGAAATAATCCGGCGTCCCGTTGGTTTTCGGGATGTCGGCCACCCAGACACCTTTCCAGTCACCGTCTTGGAGTTGGGTCCAGCCGGTGATGCGTTTGCCACCGGAAAAGACGACCTTTCCCGCGTCGCCGACGTAGCGGACCGGATGCTCCACCGTTCCCGAATCGCCCGGCTCGAACACAATCGGCGTGGTGAGTTCGTAAGTTCCGTCCGAGATGTGAACGGTCCAGCTTTCCGCATTGCCGTCGGCTTTTGCGGCCCGGATGAGGTCTCTGGCTTTCTGCAAACCCGCGAACGGCTTGCCGCGCGTTCCCGGGTTCGCGTCATCGCCATCGGGAGCAACGAACAACTCCCCGGCGGAAACGAATGTCAACGGCAAAAGAAAAATCACGACAGTAACAAATCCGGCTAAAGTCATGCGCATGGGATACTCCTCCAGGGTCAAAGGTCATCATCAGCAAGTGAGTTTCAATTCAGCTCAAATCCCCAACTCGCTCACATTATACCGACCGGGAAATCCCGTTTCAACAGGAGTGAAGCCAAATCTACTTCCCAGGGGTTTTGCCGAAACGTTGTCATCGAAAAAACGACACAAAGAAAATGATCCGAAAGAAATTTCTCACAAAAATCGCCAAGGGTGCAGAGAAGATTAATAAAATAGACCCTTACGGTCTCTGCGTTCTTTGCGAGAAACAAAGTTCATCGTGGTGAATATCATCATGAATGGTTACGACTCATGCCTTCGACATTTGCTGGACCAGATGGCTGAGTTCGCCCACGGCTTTGTTCAAATTCGCGGCGGAAGCAGCAGTTTGATGCGCCGCCGAAGAGTTCTGTTGCGTGACGGTATGCACGAGTTTCAGCCCGGTATCGACTTCGCGGACATTTTTTGTTTGGGTTTCTGAAGAATTCGCAATTTCGGAAATCAGCCCGGTTGTCTGGGACAACAGTTCGACGATCCGGTTGAGTGCATCGGCCGTGTGGTTTGCGACTTCCACCCCTTCTTCGATTTTTTGGTTGCTCAAATGGATCATATCCCCGGTTTCATGCGCGGCTTTTGCGCTCCGTGTGGCCAAACTGCGCACCTCTTCGGCCACGACGGCAAAGCCTTTGCCATGTGTTCCCGCCCGGGCTGCCTCCACGGCCGCGTTCAGTGCCAGCAGATTCGTTTGAAACGCAATTTCGTCGATCAATTTGACGACCTGCTGAGTGTTTTGGGCATTGTCGCTGATATTGTGCATGGATTCCACCATCTGTCGCATTTGCTCCTGACTTTCCATGACGGCCTTTTCGACATCCCCTGTAATCCGTTTCGTGTCCTGGGCACGTGTTGCGTTTTGCGACGCCATATCGCTCATTTCGCCGATCATCGTGACGATTTCGTTCAGTGATTCGGTCTGCTTCTCCGAACCGACGGAAAGATGATCGGCGGCTGAGGTGATTTCCGACGTCCCGTTTTGCGTTACGTCAACGACACGTTTCACCTCATGAACCATTTTATAGATGTTTTCACGGTTGGAAACATCCTGGAGAAATTCGACAAACCCGATCCGGTGACCGCGGGAATCCCGGAGGACGTCGGCATGGATTTCCCAAACAGCATCCTGGAATTGAGTCATGGATTTTCTTGCAGTCTCCTGGCCGGAGGTATTCGCAACCTCCTGGACGACCTGGCCAATCTCGTTGTTCCATGCGTCGCGAACGGGTTTTCCTCTCAGTTCCCCTTCCGTCTTTTTCAACAGATGGCACGATTTCCTGTTCAGGAAAGTCATTCGGGAGTCATTGTCGAGTACGATAAACGGTGAATCCGCCGTGTCGAGTATTTGCCTGTACCAATGGTCGCGGGCAAAAATGGAACGGTTGACCTTTCCGGCAAACAGGACGCCGATAACGGAAGCCATCAGTAAAACAAGAACGCCGATCAACAGTGTTTTGCGGAGCGTGGACGTGACCAGTTCGTGGTTGTCGGCTTCAATTTGACTTGATCGCCGGTCGGATTCCTCAAACAGGTTGTTGCCGATCACCTTCACGTCATGCAAGGTCTCGGTGGTCGCGGCCATCATTTCGTTTCTGGCTTTCATCACCTGGTCGAAGTCGGCGAGAACGATCACGGTCCATTTGTCGGGCGAGTTCCCGATTTGCATCGGGACGTGGTATTTCAGGACATCCTGACCGTTCCCGAACACCTTGTCGGTGTAAAACCCTTCCTGACCTTGCAACACCAGTTCCGCCGTGTGTTCCGTCCCGGGGATATCCTCCAGTTTTTTCATCAGCAAATCCGAATTGTTGGAAACGGCGGCAATGATTCCACCGGGTGACACCAGCATGACGTAACCCGTGTCAAAAGGGCGATAGGGGGCAATCATGAGAGAAAGATCGTCAATGGAAATATCGGTTCCCAGAACACCGAGAACTTCCCCGTCTTCCAGCAGTGGGATACAAAACGAGGTCATCTGAATCGGCGGATTAATTGTCTCATCAAGATACGGCTCCAATACCCATTCCTGACGTGTTGTTTTCGGCAACTGATAATACTCTTCCACATCGGTTTCTTCGGTGACAATGTATTCGAAATGAACAGACGCGTTTTCTTCGCGGACAAACCAGAACGAATATCGACCGGTCGGATTTTGATCCGTTTCATCCCGTTTTTCATCAACGTCAATGTGCGCTTTGTCATTGTGGTCGAAGGCTTCCAGTTCCCAGGCACTCCAAATCGTCAGAAAATCAGTGTTTTCTTCAAAAAAATGCCGAATCATTCCATTGGCAACCTCGCGATCAGGCAGTTCATGACGACTTTTTCGGGCATCTCTGTAACCCATCAGAAAATTTGCCACGGTTTGGGTGCTCCCCATCCCGATTTCCAGTTTTGTGCGAATGTCATTGGCAACGGTCTGTCCGACCAGTTTCATCTGTTCCTCGCCCATTTGCGTGGCGATGTCCCCTGTTTCGGAACTCATCTGGTCAATCCTGTCAAGCATCGCCATGTTTTGCTCACGGACAAACTCAATAATGGAAACAAACTCCGTATTGATTTCATTCGTCGTTTTTTTCATGTCGCGCATGAAAAAGGTGAGTAAAACGGCCACGATCAAAGTGGAGAGGCCGATAAACCCAATGATCAATAATCGTCCGATATTCATTTTGTTTTTTCCTGCGATGACCAACAGGGTGGTTCCAAATGATACTGATAGAAATAAACTAGCATATAGAACTCATTTGCTGACACAAATCAGCCAAAATGTCGGCTTTTTCAGCGATATGAAAAAAAATAAAAAAAACGAAAATTTCGATAGTGAGGATAAAAGCATTAACGGTCATTCGGTAAGTCATGGGGAGAAACTTCAACCGTTTTTGCGGGAGGGGGATGAAGCATAATCCTTTTTATCAATACAGTTTGCATTCTGTGTGAAGAGCAACCCGATCATATTCCAAAGTCATGGATTTCGTACTCCACCGTTTTGAAAAAAAAGTCGATTCGTATATTCTGAATGTAAAGTATCCTTATCTGTATCCGTTGAATCTTTTTTGCGTCCCGATCATCCTTTCTGAAATCATCCCGGAGTTCTCCTGACATGATCCTGTTGCTTCTTGGGTACATGTGGCTTTATATTCACAGACCGTTTGAAATCTGGCACAGACTGGGGGACGTGGCTTTTGAACGCATGTATATTCTCACCTGTGCCATATTATGGTTTTTTTTGCACAAGAAGAGTTGCATTCGAAACATCAATGTGCTGGGGGTTTTCGTTGTCACAGCCGCCATCTTAATCTCGGATTTTATGACCAATACGACGGGAAAGATGAATCCTGTTGTCGAAGAGTGGTTGAAAATCATGTTTTTTACGATCCTGCTGATGACCTGTGTCCGTGACGAAACAGAATTGCGTGTCCTTCTGGTCGGCTTTACCGTCATTTTTTTCGGATATATGTTGCACTCCTTCTACGAGTTCAAAGTGAACGACCGTTTTGTCTATCGCATGGGAATTCCACGTCTTTGTGGAATCGGTGAAACGATGAGTGATCCCAATTCCTTCAGTGCCTCCATCGTTTACTTTCTTCCCGTTCTCGTTCCGATATGGATGGTGATGCGCGGAATCGCGGCCATTCCCGTCCGGTTGTTCGTCATCGCCGCCTTTTCGCTGGCCGTGATTTGTATTACTTACACCGGCTCCCGTTCGGCTTTTGTCGGTCTTTTGGCCTATATTTTCCTGGCGGTTGCCGTTTCCAAAAACCGTTGGAAAATTCTGGCCGCTTCCGCCGTCCTTCTCCCGATCATTTGGGGCTCCATGGACCAGCGTTTACAAAACCGCTACATGACGCTCATCGATCCATCCCGGGGACCGAAGAATGCCCAAGCGTCCGCCGAAGGACGTATCGAAGGTTTCAAGGTGGGTATGGAGCTTTACAGAAAATCGCCCGTGTATGGTTTTGGACCGGGAAACGCGCAGCATTACATCTCCTCGAAACTCCAAACGCATAATTTTCTTGGCCAGGTTGCAGGAGAAATGGGAAGCATCGGTCTGGCTGCTTACGCCTTCCTGTGTTTCTGTTTCACAACGAACTACTTGTATTCCCGGTTCTATTGGAAAATCCTGACCACACGCTGTCCAACCGCCGATCCCTGGCTGTTTCAAGTGTCCCAGGCCATCTTTCTCGCCTTGATTTTGTTGCTCTTGATGGGATTGGGAAGCCACAATGCCTTTCGTTACACCTGGGTCTGGTATGCCATGTTCCAGAGCATGGCCGTCGCGGCTTTGAAAAAGAAAACAGAGGATTATATCCGGGAGCAGAATGAAATCCCTGTCGCCGACACAATCGATGTGTCAGTGTCAGGCCAGACTGCCATCAGCCGCCCCGTTCCGCAGACCTTATGAAGGCAAAACCGTTTCTCACGGGGCCTCGTCAACTGCTCTGGAATGCGGTGAAAAGTCTGTCTCTACCGCACACCGCCAACAAAGTGAAGTTTTAAAACACCAGCCCGGAGCGTAAGCGACGGTTTTTTTCTGGAACGGTACCGTTGAACCGGTCACTTACGTTCCGCGCAATCATCACGTGAACATTTCCCATCAGAGCCGCGAGAGTTATCGAGCGGAATGACCGCTCCGTGACCGTCGCGGCTCTGATGGAACGAACAACTGATTTCTGCGCAGGTTCTTTGCACTTTGCACTCTGCTCTTCTACGACCGTTTGCCTTCGGAGAGGGCGGCAAATTCGTCCCAGTGGCCATCCAGGAATGCCTGGGCCGGTGTGCCGGTAAAGGCCACGATACGATAAGCCAATTGAAGCACATCGCCTTTCGGCAGGACAAATTTTTCGTCATTGGCAAACGCATTGAACGGCATGGGCGAAAAATTGCCGTAATCACGGGTAAACCAGATGTTCCGGTCGAAGGGCGAACGCTTGTACTGCGGCGACATGATGGCCAAACCTTCCACCAATCCGTCATCGCGGCCATACCGTTTGCCGTATGCGGCCATCCATCGGGCGGGTTTGTCGAGCGTGTTCGCCTGGGTCTGCTGACCTTCGCTGTTGATAAGAACGCCGCCGCCGTCCACGGACAGGTCCTGCTCAGTGCGCACGCCGAAAAATCCGTGATTGGATTTCAAGAACGTCACTTCGGTCAGAGCCGTCAATTCAAAATAACAGTCGAGCGTGTAAGTTTCGTCGTTGAGGATGGTCAGCACGAATCGGCGTTTGTCAGCGATGATCGGCTCGTCTTCAAAGGGCGTCCAAAGGCACTCGTTCAAGATAACCGCCGATGTTTCGGTGCATTCGCCCAGATCAAGTTTCTTCGAGGCAATACGATCCTTGTCCGGGTTGTTTTGCCAGTAGTTTCGCCCATTGACCCTGTCAACCCCGAAAAAGACGCTACGATGATGCGGCCAGGGCTGTGCGGTCTCTGATGTCAGCGACAGACCTGACTTGAGCGCGTTGAGCGGATAAAAATAGGGGTACTTTTGCAAGGCTTCCGCCCGGTAACAGGTCAGCGGCAAATTCTTCCAG
>WRMR01000180.1 GCA_009776995.1 Planctomycetaceae bacterium
AAACAGAAAATCACTTTCGCCGTGTTCCTCGAAACGCTTCGCCGACGCAATCGCCTTGTTACGCTCCGGAACGAATCGCTGAATTGTTTTTTGGATTGCTTTTTTGTGGCGATTCATCAGGCGTTTGAAGCCAATTTCCGTCAGTTCGCTCTGGCGGTGAATCGTCGCGAACATCGCCTTGACGTACTTCAACAAACGTTTGCCGTAAGTTTTTGTATTTGAGATACGCACTGAAAAAATCACTGCTGATACTGCCGGGAAAATCGCCGTCGGGCGTTTCGTACAAAACTTTGCCGCCGCGCGAGGCGTCGATCTTGAAAAAGGTGAAAAAGTCCGCGACAAAACACCACGCCCATTGCAACTTGCCGTTCTTCTTGAAGCTCGCTTTCGAGCTGGAGGATACGTGCTTTGAACGTTACGATCTCCTCCCAAACCGATGGGAGTAAAGTTTCGAGTTCAGCAATCCGTTTGTCTTTCGGTATCCATGCAACAAATTGTACATCATTTGAAGAAATGACACAACACCAGTTTGTCAATTGTCACCACTGAACAACGTGAACGGGTACGATCAATGTTCTCATGCGGATCGTTGATGGTAAAGACGGGTTGCCAACGCCCGGATTTTAGACTATCGCCAATAAATATAGAAGATAAGATTAACAGGATAATGACGATGGATGGCAAGAGGGTAAAAGGAATATTCCCTCTATCCCGAGAACTTTGTTTATCCTGTCGAAAAAGCTGAACACGTCAATCCTGCTCCGATGATTTTTTAGTAAAAACCTTAAAGCGGGGTTTGTCAATGGCAGTCGGGAGCACAGCAAAGTGAAGCGGCCGGATCAAGGTGGGTGACTGGTTTCCGAACGGTCACATATCCGGTCACTGCGCTCCGTTATCATTTGATTTCATTTCGAGGAAAAGATGCGATATCGTTTATTTGTAGTATTGTTTTTGTCGGTTTGTTGCGGTTGCCCCGGCGGGAAATTCAAGCTTCATCCCGTTGAGGGAACCGTCACGCAGGATGGTAAGCCTTTGATGAATGCGCAGATTGAATTCCATCCCCAGACCGAAGGAGGGACATCATATGGAGTAACCGATGAAAACGGACATTTCACATTGGGGTACGCCGGTGGTAAAAAGGGAGCCATTGCCGGAAAACACTTGGTGCGCATCATCGGCGGAACAACCGATCTCAAGGAAGCGCAGGAGGAAATGGAGCTTCGAAAAAAAGTTGATGCTGCCGGTCAAGACGGGCCACCTGTCCCCATGCCCCGTCCGAAACCCTCAAATAATCAGTCCAAGGAACCCGTCTATTGTGAAGCCTTATCCAAAGGGAAAACCGTCCTCGAAACCAAACTTTGATACTTTTAACAGAATATTTGTCCAAATCAATGGATGATCATTAGGATCATTCTGCATTATCCTTCGTGGCAAGAAAAGCATTCATCAAAAACACCGGGCCGTACAACTCTTCACTGTACCACAAGTGCGCGAAATACAGGCCGATGGGTTCCGGTGGGATGGTTTCGGGATGTTCCGCAAAAGGCTGGAGAAACTCCCACGCACGTTCGATCGCATCTTGTGCTTCCGGGTAAGGCTGGAGTGCCGTGACACAACGGGCGGTCACGGTCACGAGATCATGTTGACTTTCCAAACTCCCCCAACCACCAGTCGGGTGTTGCGCGGCGAGGAGAAACGTCGCTGTTTTTTGCAGAATCTCTTGTGCGGCGGGTTGGTCAATGCCTTGCAGGTGCTCCAACACAACGGCACTGCCATACACGGGGGCTTCTTTCGATTGCGCGTCCTGATCGCCGAACCACAACGGGATATACGCTCCGTCATCGCGCTGAACCTTGTGCAAATACCGCAAAATCCGGCTCTTGGCACGTGCCACGCGCTTATGCAACCGTTGCGGCAGGTCTTGTTCAAAACACGAGAACGCCTTGAACGCATGAGCGGAAATATCCGGGCAACTGCGGTCGAAAGGCAGTCGTCCCCAACCACGACAGAATGTCGGAATGCCGCCGTCGCGGTTTTGCAGATTCAACAACCATTCGACGCCATGTTGTACGGCGGTTGATGTTGCCGGTTCGCCCAGGTGATACAGGGCAATCAACACGGCGGACGTGTCGTCGGCGTCCGGTACGCTGCCTGAGTGCGTCGTCCAGCCCCAACCGCCCGGCGCGGAACGGGTAAACGGATGTACCGTTTGTGTTTGATGTTGTTTCAAAGCGTCACGGTAAAACTGCTTTTCGTCGTCAGTCAATGTGGGCACTATCACGGTCAAAGCAAGCGACGTGACCCATTGACGCAGATCGCGGTCAATCGGCCACGCCCCGTTGGCGCGTTGGGTATCCAACAAAAATCGCAAGGCCGCGTGAGTTGCCGGGTGATCTTTCAAACCGGCGGTGCACAGGCACAAGGCACAAAACCCGGTCAACGGTGCGGCTTCGAGAAATCCGCCGCTCGCGGGCTGCTTTGCGAGCAGGACACGCAATGCCTTCGCCTTGGCAAGGGATCGCAGTGTTTTGATCAAGCCGGATTTGCGATGCCGCAATTGCGCAAGACCGACGCAAATCAAGGCGGGAATGGCATAACTGACCACCGGTAAATTGAGATACTTGAAAAAGCTCTCAGGGACAAGCACGGCCTCGAAAGGAAATTGCGGCATCTTGCGCCAGGCATCGGCGGAGCCCTCGAAAAATCCCGTAGCCGTGGCCAGTGCCAAAATGGGTACGGAAAACGTGAGGTCATTTCCATAAGCGGCGAGAAATCCGCGATTGACCGATGCGAAGTCAGGCTTCAGACTTCGGACTTCAGGCCTCGGGCTTTGGACTTCGAGGCGGTTGCTGAATCCTGAAGCCTGAAGCCTGTCCCCTCCGAATTGTTCCAGAAGCCATGATTGTGCTTTTTGCATTTCCGCTTGATGTTCGGTGTCACGCGAAAGGGCAACATAAGCGAGAAACGTTGCGGTCAGGTTGGCGGGCGATTCCGGTGAGTCCCCGTAAAGGCCGTCCGCGTTTTGATGCGCGATGAGCCACGCTTTAGCCGCAGCGATTGGGCCGGCATACTTTTCAGCGTCGGCGATTTCCAACGCCACACAGGCCACGGCCGTCGAGACGGCGGAATCGGATAACCGGCTTTCAAAGAAACCGTCACTGCCGCGACGTGACAGCAGAAAATTTCGCAAGGCGTCGGTCATGTGATCACCCCCATCAACAGCAAACCGTAGGTCGTATATTCGAGATCGCCATCGGGATCATCCGGCGTTGCGGCGAAAAAGCCGTTCTCACGAAAGCACTCCCGCAAAAACTGTTTGACCGGTTTTTGCAGGGTCTTGCCGCATCGTTGTAAGGCAAACGCCGCCGTTGCGGTGGACATCAAATCCCCTTCCGGCGCGGAAGCCGCCGCTTTGAACGAACCGTCCGGTTCCTGCAATGCCAGGAGCGCATCAGCGGTTTCACCACACGCATGTTGCGGGAGCAGACACAGTGCGGCGGCGGTGGCATTTACTCCGTATTCGGCATGATGTTTCAAATTGGCATAAAGACCGTTCGGCAGACGATAAGCGTCGAGATGAAACTCCGGCACGGCTTGCGCGAAATCGGTGGAGAGCGTCCCCAAAAGAAACCGCGAATACGGCGAGTCGGCATCCTGTTGCGGATATGCGTGTTGCGGAAGTGCGGAAAGCGATTTCAGCTTTTGTCGGTTCGACTGGCCCAACAGACGCAACATGGATGGGAAAATGCTGAAATCCTTCACAAATCGCGGCATGGCAAGCTGGCGTAACAGTAACTTTGCACGCAACCACGCACAGGCATGAACCAGGTCGAGCGGCGCGAAATCAACGGACCGGAGTTTGACGGCGCAATCTTTTCGGCGAATTTTTGCGCTGGTCACCGCAGCGAGCAAGAGACCGAAAAAGGTGTAGTACAAATCCTCCTGACCGGCGCGACCGTAAAAAAATCCACCCGGCCCCTGTGATGCCACCACCGAATCCGACAAGCAATGCTGTGCCTCCGGTGACATCTGCTGAAATCCCCGAACACAGGTTTGATAAAATGATTGCGTGAACGATTTTGGGGCTAACATGTTTTTTTCACCACGATTGATTCGCCACGAAGACGCGAAGGAACACGAAGGTTTTTGTTCCTCGCAAAGAATGTGAATGCCACAAAGAAATATTGATTGAAAATCTCTGCGTCCCCGGCGATCTCTGCGAGAAAAATCTTTCAGCGAATCATCTTCAATGTCTTCGCGGTGATCAATCAAAAACCCGTGAACATCTTGACAACCGACTCGCCTCTTGCCACAATACAGTCGTGATTTTACCATATTTTCCCAACAAACCCAATGGCTCAGTGATTTCGTGGAGTATCACGAGGGTTCAAACCCGGGGGTATGGGTGTCGCGTCCCAGCGGAGTGTTCGATGCGTTACAATGGATCATGAATGATTATTTAACCGGAACTTGAACTTGAGGAGTAGAACACATGATGAGAACAACCATGACGTTGTTAATTTGCATTTCCGCCTTGACTTTGATGAGCGGCTGCACACCGAAACCGGAATCAAGCGTAACCGCCATCCCTGACGATGGCACAACGTCAACGTCTGAAACCGTCACTCCTCTTGGCGAGTGGCTTCCGCTGTTCGACGGCAAAACGCTGGACGGCTGGAAGCCGTCCGAGTCGCAAAACACCTGGTCGGTTGTTGACGGGACACTCGTTTCGAGTGGGCCGCGCAGTCATTTGTTCTACGACGGACCGGTCACAGGGCATGATTTCAAAAATTTCGAGCTGAAACTGCAATTCCGGCTTGAGGGACAATCGAACTCCGGTCTGTTTTTTCACACGGCGTTTTCCGAAGATGGTTCACCGCCGAAGGGTTATGAGGTGCAGATCAACAGCAGTCCGAAAGAGACGCGAAAAACCGGCTCGCTTTTCGCCGTTCGCGGGCTTTACGTCGATTTCGTCCCGGATGGCCAGTGTGCCGACCTCTGGCTGAAGGTGGCTGGCCAACGTATCCAGATCAAGGTCAATGACGTTCTTCTGGCCGATTATGTCGAACCGGAGAATGCGCCGCGAACGCGAAAGGGACGCGTACTTTCAAGCGGCACCTTCGCGCTCCAGGCACACGATCCCGAAACAAAGGCCGCATACCGCAGCATTCAGGTCAAACTCCTGCCTGTTGATGCCACCGATGACGGTGACACGACCTACATCCCTGATCCTGACCCGAAGTTTGCGCGGCAGATGGACGAGTTTGGTTCGCGCAACGTGTCGGTGATTGATTACCACATCCATTTGCGCGGCGACAAGGCCGCCGGAAAAGACATGACCGTCGAAAAGGCCATCATTGCCCAGGCGAAAACCGGTATCCAATCGGGTGTGTTGGAAAACGCGGGTGTTGATTGGCCGCTGTCGGATAACGAAAAAATCCGCGAGTTTATCGAAGCGGCGAAACCGTTTCCGGTTTACATCGGCTTGCAGGTCAATGACCGCGACTGGTTTGACGCCATTGCGCCGGAGTTGCTTGAAAGGCTCGATTTCATCCTTGCTGACACGATGATTATGAACGATGAAACCGTCAAGCCGCAGAAACTCTGGCTTGAAAACGAGTACGAAATCGCCGACGTTGACGCCTGGCTTGACCGCTATTTTGCCCATTGCATGACGGTGGTCAACGAGCCGATCACGATCCTGGCCAATCCGACCTGGCTACCGCCGCGTGTTGCCGACCGTTACGACACATTTTGGAACGACGAACGCATGGCACAGTTGATCGACGCCGCCGTCAAGAACAATGTCGCGATTGAAATTCAGGCAGGTTCCGCGTTCCCGAACGACAAATTCATCGCTCTGGCCAAGTCCAAAGGTGCGAAATTCACCATCGGCCGCAACAATTTCGACGACACGCCGAAAGACTTTCTGCCAACCTTTGAAAAGTTGCAAAAGAACAATCTCAGTGCCGATGATATGTTGATTGTTGCACCCAGGCAACGACCGTAAAGACTTACGCCAAAATAAGTTGTTCAGTAAATCAGAGACGCGATGGTAACGGAGCGGCTCTGATCGAACAACTGATTTTTATGTGAGTTCTAAAAACAAAAAGACACCGTCATCCCATGATCCAAATTGAAAATGTTTCGACCGATCCGGCATACAATCTCGCGTTGGAGGAATTTTTACACCTGCATCGGCAACCGTTGTGCGACGTTTTCCTGCTTTGGCAAAACGAGCCGACCGTTGTCATCGGACGCCACCAGAACACGTTCGATGAAATCCATCGCGATTACGTCGAGACGGCAGGCGTGCATGTCGTGCGGCGCAATTCCGGCGGCGGAGCGGTGTATCACGACCTGGGCAACCTCAATTTTTCGTTCCTGGTGGACGATTGTGAAAACGGCTTTCACTTCGAGCGGTTCACGCAACCGGTCATCCGCACACTGGAACAACTTGGCGTCAAGGCCGAAAACAACGGGCGGAACGACGTCGTCATTGTCAGTGCCACCAGCACAACAACGCGTCGGAAAATTTCCGGTAACGCACAGTATCGCCGCAACGGGCGGTTGTTGCATCACGGGACGATCTTGTTCGACGCGAATCTCGAAAACCTCACGAAGGCACTCAACTATGCCCCGGAAAAATACATTTCTCGTGCGGTCGCATCGATTCGCAGCCGCGTGACGAACGTGTGCGAGCATCTGCCGGTGCAAATCTCTATGGTGGAATTTCGCGATTTGCTCGCAAAAAACGTGGTTGCGGAATACGGCATCGAACCCGGCTCGCTCTGTGATCGTGAACAAGAGGCCGTTCTCAAACTTCGCGACGAAAAATACCGCACCCGGGCTTGGAACTATGGACACTCACCGCCGTTTTGGACGCACACAGGCGTACAGAAATTTTCCTGGGGAACGCTCGATATCCGGCTCGAAGTCCGCGACGACAAAATCGCGTCCTGTGTGTTTTACGGCGATTTTTTTTCGCTGGACGATCCACAAACACTGGCTGGTCACTTGATCGGACTGACCTTCGACCGCCGAACGTTGCAAATCTCGTTGCCTGAGAGCGAGATACACCGCGTTTTCCCCGATCTGGCAAAAAACCAGTTGCTCGACATGATCTTTTAGGATTCGGGTTGCAGACTTCAGAACTCAGGTTTGGCTTTTTTTCAACACACGCCCCATGACGGTTGAAACATGTTATAATGGTGAAAGTGACAATTTTGAACCCCCGTCAATACTGGAGATTTTCCATGAAAAAGTATGTCTGTACCGTCTGCAATTACACTTACGACCCGGCACAAGGCGATCCCGACAGTGGAGTTGCGTCTGGGACGGCTTTTGAAGACATTCCCGAGGACTGGGTTTGCCCTCTCTGCGGCGTGGGCAAAAGTGATTTCGATCCGGTCGAGTAATTTGACTGTATCATTCGCATTGACATAATTCAAATCATTTGTTACAAAACGCTTCCGTTGACAACAGGAGTGGCGTTTTTTGTTGAATGGAAGTGTCATGGAACGACGATTTGATCCGGTTTTGGAAGCGGCGTTGGCGTCATGTGAGGTGCCGGAGTCGCTTTCAGGGTTGTTGCCAGAGCGGTTTCGCTCGCTTGCCGAACCCTTTGGCGATCTGCTCGCGAGCGATTCGAAGCGGTATGATTTTCACGCGATCCTCGAAGGTCTGGCCGCGAAGGGTCGCAAAAATTTGGAGTCGATTGCTTACGCACACGACAGCGATCGGCAGATGTATCAAGTGTTCGTCGGGCAGCGCGATTGGGATCACCAGCCCATGCTCGATCTGATCGCGCAGCAAGTCGGAAAATAATTCGGCAACAAAGACGTAACTATCGTTTTCGATCCGACATCGTTTCCGAAGCAAGGCGATAAGAGCGTCGGCGTCGCACGGCAGTGGTGCGGACGACTCGGCAAAATCGAAAATTGTCAGGTGACCGTTGGCATGAGTCTCGCGTCGGAAACCGGCCATGCGTTGACGAACATGCGGTTGTTTTTGCCGAAGGAGTGGGGTGCCAAACGCATGAAGGTTGCCGATGTTCCGAAAGAGCATTGCAAGCATTTGACGCGGCATCAACACGCGCTCAACATGCTTGTCGAACAACGCGAATGGTTGCCGCACGGATGGATTTGCGGCGATGATGAAATGGGGCGTCCGGCCTGGTTTCGCCGGGCTTTGAGCGATTTGAAAGAACTGTATTTTTTGGCAGTGCCGGGCAACGTGACGGTGCGTGATTTGGAAGTCGGGTTGCAATACAACGGCAAAGGCGCGCTGCGCAAGATGCCGTTTGTTGCCGTCGAAAAATGGCGAGAGCAACAACCGGAATCGCGATGGCAACATGTCGTGGTGCGTGATGGTTCGCGAGGACCGCTTGAAGTCGATGTGATGACATGCCGCGTCCAGGCGAAGCTCGACTGGCGCGTCGGCGATGAAGAGCGCCTGGTCGTGATTCGCTTTGTCAATGGCGATTCGATTCAGCATGATTACGATTTGACGAACGCGGATGCAACGGTGGACGCGAAGGAGTTTGCACGTGTGTCGAAGCTGGGTCATACGATTGAGGAGAACTTTCGCAACGCAAAAAGCGAAGCGGGCCTGGCGGATTACCAGGTTCGGAATTGGTATGGATGGCACCATCACATTACGATGTCGCTGGTGACGAGTTGGTGCCTGATGTTGGCAACCCTCATCCAAAAAAACGATCCCCGAAATGACCGTGCCGCAATGGCATGGTTTGTTGACATGTCAACTGATCCTCCAATGGAAAACGCAAACTCCAGCGACCGCTGCAAAAACCGCCACCCGTTGGCTGCAACGAAATGTGCTGGCAAAATACTACCATCGCAAAAACTATAACCGACGAATGAAAAACATCTTGAGACAGTACCCGTTCACGTTGTTCAGTGGTGAAAATTGACAAACTGGTGTTGTCGCCTTTCTTCAGATGTACC
>WRMR01000181.1 GCA_009776995.1 Planctomycetaceae bacterium
TTTTTTTGACGAATTTCCGCCAGAATTTGGTGAATAAACGGGTTATTCGGGGGATTTTTCAATACGAAACACGCGAAACAACGAAATTGACGAACTTTGTCTCCCGTTTTCACGCTTCGATTCGGCGGTTTCAAAGTCTTTCAAAGAATCTGGACAAGCGCACCGTCGGGGCGAGTATTGTTTTTTGGAGCCAGCGAGTATGCTCCACTTCCAACTGACTGATGTCCTCCTTGGGAGGCAAGAAGACACTCTCCAAATTTTTACTGCCGGCCATTGATTTCGCCGGCGTTTTTCCGTGAATTGACAATCATCCCGCCGTTGCATACAATAAATCCTGGCAACCGTCAGAAAACAAATGACCCATCATGGATTTCTCACAGAGGGCGCAAAGGACTCACGCCAAAACAAGTTGTTCGATCACTCAGAGCCGCGACGGTTACGGAGCGGTCGAACGGGTTGAGACTCCGTTCCACTTCGACCGCTCAATAACTCTCGCGGCTCTGATTAAAATGTTCACGTGATTATTGCGCAGCTCCTTATAGAGCTCGTCCTGGCAATGGCTTAAGATTCCGCTCATGAATGGAAAGGGTTCACGGTTTTTCTTCTCGCCACGAAGGAAATCGCGCGATTGAAACGGTTGCTCGACGAACGCCCGGCATTATCGGAGTCATGGAATCATCATCACAACTCACAAGGAGAATTGAAATGATCACACAAAAGAACCATTGGAAATTTCGTTGGGTGCTGCTCGCCATCGGGTTGTGCCTGCTCGTTTCGGTTGCCGTCCGGTACGTTGAAGCCAGGACCGGCCCGGTTGAACGGACCGAACAAGCCGTGACGGAAGAACCTGTTGCTGAATCGGAAACGCCTGTTGCGGATATCGTTGCGGATGCCCCCGACGCGATTCCTGACGGAACGGCGCAGGAACTGCTGGAATATGTCAACCGGCAGTTGGGTTCGGGTTTGCCTGTTCCTGATAACGACGCGGAACGTGCCGCACAGGTTGAGAAACTGGAACGTTCGCTCAAGGCGATCAACATGGGGCTGGAACGGGTTGACAACGATGAATTGAACACCAAACTTGATGAAATGCAACAAGCCCTGAAAAACAAGAACTTGTTACCGGAGTTGCCGCTTGCCCCTTCACCCCGCATAGACCTGCGCACGGAATTGCTACAGAACAAGTCATTTGTTCTTCAATTGTTGAATGATTACGCGGAAGGTTATACAACGATATACCTGGATTACATAGCCGAACTGGAAGCCAACCCTGCGGATCGTGAAGTCGCGAAAAATGCCCGGGGAAGATATTTGGAGGGAATCGGAAATGATTTGGCTTCCAGAAAAAAAATGACGATTACCCGGGAAGCATTTTTTGAATATCAAAAGCAGGTTGTTGATTTCCTGCGGGATAACGACAGTTTCATACAGTTACTCGCACTGAACATGCTTTCCGCAGCAATCAAGCTGGCCGACCAGGAAAACGACCGCGCGATAGTCCTGGAGACCGCCGATCTTTGCGCGTCGCTGTTTGAAAACTCCAAAGACGAATTCAACCACAGGTTTGCCTATCGTCCGCACGCGATAGTGAACAAGCATTACCTGGCCGTGGATGGCTTGCAGATTCAGGGAAAACTCTTCAATGACGAAACGTTCGACATCGCCGCATATCGCGGCCGGCCCATGCTGGTCGTGTTTTGGCGGTCCGACCCGGATGTGGAGGAAAATCTCTTCTCACCGGCACATGCGTCGCACCTGGTTTTCCCCAGGCTGAAAGAGATATACAATGAATATCATGATCGCGGCCTCGAAATCGTCGGCGTTTGCACGGATGCAAAGTATGAGGAAGGCTTCTCGTTGCAAACGGCAATGGAGCACTCGCGCAAGACGGCGGAGACGCTGCCCTGGCAAGCCAATATCTCCGAAAAGCTGACCACGGATGCGGGATTGCCGTCGAACGAGAAAAAATATGATCTCTTCGGGGAATACATTTTCTTCCTGGATGCCGAAGGACGGGTGCGCCACCAGCAGGGTCCCAACTGCGCGGATTTGGATTCGGCCATTGCGAAAGGGGTCAATATCACCGGCATGATGCGCGGTCCGATGAAATATCTGACAGCGGAACTGGAGCAGAAAATCAAAGACTGTTTCTCCGGCATGGAAGTGAAATTTTACATCGGCAAACGCGAAACCGTTGACGGTGATGAAAAGATCGTTGCGGAAACTTTTGACGATTTCTACCGCGTAGAGGGCGAGCAGCGTTTCGTTGCGCTGGAGATAGCCAATTGTTCAGGATGTGATCTGCACGACGTTGAACTGGTGATTCATGCCCCGACGTTGCGAAACATGGTTTCAGACGCGGTGAAAATCATCGTCCCCGAGTTGTCCGGCATCGAAAAAACCGGCGATGCATACCGGCTCAAGATTGATTCGTTACCTTCGCAACAAGACGGTGAGTCTGCCGGGAAAAGTACCGCGACAATGATCCTGGAATTTGAAATTTGCCACACCGACCGTTACCTGCACCTTGCCGCTGAAGTGCTGGAAGAAGGCGAGCAGTACGGGCGTTATGAAATATTGCTCGAAGTCAAGCAGGCCAAGGCGGAATGAATGCCTGATGTGCAGGCATCTGTTCTCGCCGGCGTTTTTCCGTGAATTGACAATCATCCCGCCGTTGCATACAATAAATCTTAGCAACTATTAAAAAACAAATGACCTATCATGGATTTCTCGCAGAGGGCGCAAAGATCGCAGAGAAATCCCTCTGCGTCCTCCGCGATCTTTGCGAGAGCCAAAAAATCGTTGAGGATTTGAATTTTTGACAGTGACCTGGCATTTCTTGATATGCGTGGCGGGGTGGGAGACAAACATCGGAAAACGTACCGTGATGAACAGGAAAACCCTGACAATTGGTTGCCTCGTCTTTCTGGCCGGAGTGTTATGGCACTGCGCTGTCTTTGCGAATGATGACGACCGGACCGTCACGGACGCCAAACGCGGCTTGAGCCGATCCACCGCCGGGTCAAAGCAATTCCCGTGGTATTCGGCGGAGACGGACGACGCGGCGTTTGTGCCCTTTCCAAGGGAACGGGAGCCGAAAGAACACAAACCTCCGCGCGAAACGGGCGCGTTTTGGAGCTTCTTTGCCCAAATGAGCTACTGGACGCTGTTCGGTATCGGACTGATCGTGGTGGCGGTCATCCTGGTGCTGGCGTGGTACGTGATTTACCGCAACTCGGACATTTTCCGCAAACTCTGGAAGAAAGAGGAATACCAGGAACGCAAACGGCGCATCGAAACGCTTCCGGAAGAAGCCCGCGACATGTTCGACGATCTGATCGGCGCGGCCAAACGTGCCTTTGAGGCGGGCGAATACCGCACCGCGCTGATTTATTATTTCAGTCACCAGCTTGTCTGGCTCGACACGCACGAGTTAATCCGCATGCACCGGGGCAAGACCAACCACGAGTACGCCCGCGAAATGAAACAGGCGGTCGAAGTCCCCGGTTATTACGAAGAGTCGATGTCGCTGTTCGAGTCGGTGTATTACGGCGATCATCCGATCACGCGGTCGCAGTTTCTCGGGATTTGGGAAGACCGTCAGAAGTTCAGCCTCGCCGTTCAAGAGGAAAAACGCCGCCGCGATGAAATCAAGCAACAGCGGCCTTACGGCACCAACATCGCGGCGCACCGGGACAGCCTCATGCTGACAGTGGACTTGCCGGAAGTGCGGCAAGCGAGTGCGATGAATAACGAATAGTGCAGAATGCAGAGCGCAGAGATACTGTTGCGTCTGAAAAAATCTCTGTGATCTGCTCTCTGCGTGAAACAAAACCTCATTTTCACTCCTCACCCCTCGCTCTCCCGTTCTCGATAAGCTCCATGATTTCCTGAGCCGCCCGCTGCACAGTAAAAAAATCCCGTGCGTTGTTTTGGCCGGTTACGCTCAAGTGCCGGCGTTTCGGCCCGTCGGCAAATAATTCTTCCAGGGCTTCCACCAAAGCGAAACGGTCATGGGGCACATAAAGAATTCCGCCGCCGGATTTTTCGACCAGTTCGGGAAAGGCCGCTTTCGCGGGCAGCACAACCGGCACTCCCGCCGCAAGGGCTTCCACAACATAAAAACCAAACGGCTCGTCGCATACGGTGGGAACCGAGAAAACGTCCAGCGAACGCAGGAATTGGATTTTCTCCGCACGTCCCGGATTCGGATGGAAACTGACGTCCTGCAACACTCCCTCAAGTTCAAGTTTCCATTGGAGCAGTTCAACCCAGGATTCGTTCCACGGATTCAGATTCCCCCCGATTTTCAGTTTGAGCGTCGGAATGTTTCCGCGATTGCGTAACTCAATATACGCGTCGATAAGAACATGCAGCCCTTTGTCGGCACACATTCGCGCAAAAAAACCGAGTGTCGGCGACGGATCGGTCACTAGGGGAACATCCGTGGAAACGTCGGCGGTCGTGTCCGCGTCAAAACCATCGGTATTGATGCCGTTGTAAACGACATGAATTCGCCGCGGGGGGAGTTCCAGCCGCGAGGTCATCACGTCCGCATAATAACGGCTCGGTGCCACCAGCAGATCAACCTGCCTGACGTGAGTGCGAATCAGGCCCCATGCCCGGCTTCGGTGCGGTTCGGGCAACTTGTCCAAAAAAGCGTCCTCGCCGGTTAAAAAACAAACCGTTTTCGCACCGGTGTCCTCCCGAATACGTTGATGCGCCCCAAGCAGGAGTGCGTTGGAAAACAAAACGACGTCCGGCTTTTGCTCCTTTTGAAGCCAGTCCATGAGTTCCCGAAGTTCCCGCCGCTGACGGCCGTGTTCTCCCTGCAACATGGAAACGGTCAATGCGCCGACTTCGGCAGGGTTGGTTTTGCTGACCTTCCGGCCAATGGTTTTCAGGAGCGGTCTGGAATCCAGAAATTTCCGCATTCCTTTGGGAACAAAACGCCAAAGCCAGGGAATTCGATGCCCCAGAAAGACATTGATCCCCCCGTAAAAGACAGGAACATTTTCACTTTGATCCGGTTCATCCAATGTCAAAGGGAGATAAAGAGGCACCATGCAAACCTGATGCCCCGAACGATTCCAATGCGTCACCAGGGCATTGTCGCGCAGGCAATTCCCGCAGTACATTCCCCCGGCACCGGGCGTCAACTGGACCATTTTGAGTCCCGTTTGACCCTGTTTGATATATTGTGTCGGCACTTTGATAAGTCGCTATGTTTGTGGCAGCCAATCACGGAGTTTTCATCACAAAGGCACGAAGTTGATTTCTCGCAGAGGCCGCTGAGGGCGCAGAGATTTTGTTTTTGGATTTGGATTCTCTGCGTTCTCTGCGTGAAAAGAAATTATTGCAAAACGAAATTTACGAACTTTGTCTCCCGTTTTAGGGTTCCGATTTGGAGGTTTTCACGTCGCGCAAAACTCCTGGACAAGGACATAAGCCCTCATTTTCTGGTAGTTGAGCAAGTTTTAGATGTGCAGTCTATGCTTCAATGTTTATACCATCAATATCAATATTGTTACCCAAATAGTTCCTTAAAACTGATTCGCATTCAGCAATCAACTCTTGGTCGTGATTAAAAAAACATGGAATTCTATATATAACATTATACATACTTTCAAGCGCACCTCCACTTCCAATGCGAACCTTGATAATCTGTTGTTCAAAATTAATTATAAAAATATTCGATACTTGATCTTCAAGCATTCTTTCCAACCCAACCCATGATGCGCATGCAATTTCAGAAAGGTTTATTGTAAACAAATGACCTTCAAAATGCCAAACCAATCTAAGATTTGTAAGAAGTGTCCATTCGTCTGCATTTAAAAACCATAATATCAATTTACGTTCACAAAAATCATTTTGCACAACCTGATTATCAATTTGGGATTGAATACCAGAAGGAAAATTTTCGAATAAATCCACATTTTTAATTTTTGAATAATTGTTAAAAATTGCAACAATTCGCTGTTCAAAAATAAGCGAGTTTTTGGGTTTATGTGTCATTTGCGAGCCTTTATGAGAGTTGAGAAAACAGTTTTATTAACATCAATATCATCTCATTAGTGTATTGTAAATTTGTATAACTTGTTTCCCAAACTGTGTACAATAAAACCAAATTTTTCTGCCATCGGCACAAGAGTTATCCTCAAAAGTTGTGTATGGTTGAAAAGTAGGGGCACTCACGGCGTGACCGCCCTACCTCTGCACTCTGCATTTCCTTCGTGCCTTCGTGGTGAAAAACAAAGCCGTGAACAGTTGCCGTTTTTGTATCAATTTGTTTCAAAACCCACCTGTCTTTTTACACGGCACGGGCGTCAAATCAAGACAATGCCTTTTGTGTCGCCTTGAGGAGCGAACCGATGGCTTGATGGTAACTTTGCAGCGTGGCGTTCCAATGTTCCAGACACTGCCTGCCGTCATCGGTGATCGTAAAAAGGCGTTTGGGGCGTCCGCCTTGCGAAACATCCCACTGCGAAGTGACCATGCCGCGGGTTTCCAGCGATTTGAGCATCCGGTAGATACCGGAAACATCCGGTGCTTCGCTGAGAAAACGCGGGATTTCGCCGATTTTTCTCGCCAGTTCATAGCCGTGGAGCGGTCCCTGGACAAGAATCGCCAACATCGCCGGCTGAACCAGCTTGTCAAGGGTTGCACCAACGCAGGGGCATTGCTGAAATGTTTTCTGAGGATTTTTTGACATGGTTTCAGGCAACAAAACGACCGGTTCACTTTTTCAGCCATTCTATATGAAATCAATGCCGGTGGAAGCCGGGAACGTTCCGCAGTGGCCGGAACGAATGCAGGTTGATATTGCTATGGAGTTTCGCAAAAATAACGTGAATCATTACAATCAGAGCCGCGAGAGTTATCAAGCGGAAAAACCGCTCCGTTACCGTCGCGGCTCTGATCTACCGAACAACTTATTTTGGCGTGAGTCCTATTCAGGAGCCGGCGTCGGAGGTGGTGACGGCAGGGTGGCTGGCCGCGAATTGCCAAGTCCACCGAGCAGATCGCGTATCGTGTTTTGGGCTTCCGGCGTGACGTGGCGGTTGATCAGATCATTGGCCTTTTCGTCAATTTTTGCCCCGATGTTGTTGTCGCCGATCCGGTCGCCGAGTTGTTGCTGCACCATTTGGCCAAGCGTTCCCGACGCGGAATTTGAGCCGCTTTGCAGGTTACGGTTGAGTAGCGATTGGCCAAGCGGACTGCCGAGAATACTTTGGATTTTTTGCTGATGTGCTTCCGAAAACCGTTCCAGTTGCGAGCGAATCAACTGGTCAACATCCAGTCCGCCCTGCTGAAGTGCGGCAGTGACTTGCCCGTGTTCCAGCTTGAGGTTGTCGAGCAGCGGTTGAATTTCCTGCAATGCCACGGCGTCCAGTAAGTCCGACGAGTACGTGATCTGCTGGTCCAACAGGGATTTGAGTTTGTCGTTGATCTGGACCCATTCCTGTTGTAACAGCGGTTCGACCTGGGCGGTGAGACGGTCGCCGATATTCGAGTAAAACGCATACTTGGGAGCGGTTCGTGTGCCGCTGATGTCGATTTCGGCCTGAATGGTGTCAAGTGCCCGCGTGGCTGAAGCCAACCCGCTTTCGAGCGGTGTTCCCCGCATGTTTTGGGGAAGTGCCGCCTGAATCGTGACCGGCGATTGCAACAGTGAGAGTTTGCCCGTGAGCGAATCGCCCTGGATGTCGAGTTCGGCCCGGAATTGCGACACGCCCGGCGAGATGGAAAACGCGATTTGCTGCGTGTTGCCCAGCACACGTTGCGGCAGGCGGTAGTCAGGGCACGAAATCAGGAAATGGTCATGCGGCACCTCGCCGGTCCGGTCGAGCATTGCCGTCACGTACAGCGTCGGAAGGTCAAGCACCAAATGGCGGTTCTCGTCGCCGATGATCGTGGTTTCCGGCAACCGGAAAAAGTCGATGACCGTTGCGTTGGAAACTTGCTTCGGTGCTTCGCCCGGCATTTGCGGCTGTTGACCGATGCGAATCTGGTCAAACTGGAATAAGTTTTGCGGTTCGTGTTCGGCCAAAATGCGAAGATAATCGTCCGGGGACATCGTGTCCGACGGCTCTTTCGAGATGCAGAACCGCAACACAAGCGGCTTTTTCATCTTCCGGGGCTGATTCGAGTAGTTGCGGATGCCGCCGACGAAATACACCGGTTGTCCCCAAAGTTGCGCCTGACCGTCAATTCCGACGCCGCCGAAATGCACTTCGGGACGCGATTCCATGCCTGGCAACGGGACATTTGTCCCCGGCAACCGCTTGCCGGAAAAGAGTTGCCATTGGTCAAGCCAGTTGGCATCTTCCGCCGGAACTTGCGAACGCCCCCAGTCAATCCAGGCGATCAGACCGGTCAGTTTTTCCCGCATTTCCGCACCGAGGACGTATTCCGAAAAATCAACCGGCTCAATCTTTGACCGCTTCAGTGATTGAATTTTCTGCTGATCCTTTTCCACGGTAGCGATCAACGCTTCACGTTCGGCTTTCAGTTTTTTTTCAATTTCAGGCACCGTTTTTTCCAATTTCGCCAGTTCCAGTCCCAAAACATCGATCTGTTGCAACACGCCGATGGCCGCCGTGATTTTATCCTGTGTTTGCTCGGCGTTCTTGAGATGTTGCTTGATCGCGTCGAGCCGACCCTTGATCGTGTTGGCGTCCGCTTTGAACGCATCGACCTCACCGCTCCAACGCTGAAGCAGTTGATTGCCGTAATCGTAAGTCCCGAATTGTTTTGCAAGCTGTTTCGCCGCTTCGTCGAGATTGTTCAGCATCAATTCATCAAGCGGAATTTGCCGCACCTGCCCGGCAATGAGATCAAACTGCGTTTGCGCGTCGTTCCAGTATTCGGTCAGATCGAGGCCGTTTTCGCCCAGTCCGCTGAGTTCAAGCTTGATGTTGCTCAAGTGCGTTTCGTCGGCAAAAA
>WRMR01000182.1 GCA_009776995.1 Planctomycetaceae bacterium
GCTCAACAGAACCCGGCAAGCCATCGAAAATTGCTGTAATCGCTGATTTTACAATTGTAAGTCGTTAAAATATAAATAGTTATGCGCAGTTAATACAGTAGAAATAGATGGAGATTTTGATGAGTCACAATTTGATAATGCAATATCAAATGCCATTACAGTTAACCAGAAACTCTGTGAGCAATATCCGGACGATTATTTACCTTATTATAATCTCGGAAGTATCTTTGGACGAAAAACAGGTGGAAGGCTGGATGAAATCAAGTATTTCACAATGCGTTTGGAAAAACGAGAGACTTTGGCAGTTTATTCGATGTTAAGTCAGGCCTATCAGAACGTACAAGACATTGAAAATGCCAATATAAATATTGCCAAAGGTGTAAAAATGGCATCTGATAGAGTTAAACTGTGTGAACATTTTCTTGAAGGGGCAACCGTTACGGGAAATATTGACCTGGCACTTTGGTGGGCAGATGAATGTATTCGAATTGAGCCAAATAACGGCGATCTTTATAATATTCGCGGATTGCTTTACAGCATGAAAGGTGAACATGCTATTGCAATAGCGAGTTATAAAAGTGCTGTTGAGTTAGGTGCGCCAGTTTTTTATAAAACAAGTTTATATCATAAAATAATGAACAAGTAAGGATGCGCTCATAAATAACTTATCGGATTTTTTGTTTTTCGACGGTGTAGTTCCAGTCGCCGTGGAAGTCGTGTTTTTTGACTCCGACGGCCTTGAGTTCAGAGTTGCCGATCTTGATTCCTTTTTCGTATTGGTTGTCATCAATGGCACAACGCACCAACAATCCTTTGCTTGTCGTTGTGTGACTGATCAAGTTCAGCATCGTTGTCAAATCATACAATGGTTGACCTCGCCAGTTCTGCGTGATCAACGAAAACAACCGATGCTCAATTTTATTCCACTTGCTTGTGCCGGGCGGAAAACGGCAAACCGTAATGTTCAACTGCAAATCATTCGACAATTCCCGCAACGCCACTTTCCACAACCGCGTCCGATGACCATTACTGCCGCCCGAATCCGCCGTCATCAAAAGCCGTTTCGCCTTCGGGAAACGTTGTTGTCCCATTTCCGACCACCAAGTGCGAATGCTGTTCGCCGCGAACAACGCCGTATCATGGTTGATGCCGATACTCACCCAGCCTTCGTTTTTCGCGATGTCATACACACCGTAAGGAATCGCCTTGCCGAGTTCCTTATTGGGAAAGTCATGCGTATTCGTTTCGACGGGTGTTTTTTTCGGATGATACTCACGTCCTTTGTTGCTGTCATTACCGAGATTCTCCTTCTTTTTCGTATCGACGGAAATCACAGGCTGGTCTGCATTCAAAAATCTTTTCCCATGATCGTTGATGTATTCAAATTGAGCGTTCCGATCCGGATGGTCGATCCCTTCGCGGGTTTTTCGGTTGGCTTGCAGGCTGTAACCCATCTCGTGCAACAGGTCGCGAACAACACACGGGCAATGGATGTACGATTCATCTTCAACTTGAATCATTGGAATCCGTTGCAGCACTGTTTCGGGCATTGGAGGTTTCGTCATGTTGACACTGCCTCCCAATGTTTCCATTCTGATCAGCCGCCAGCCCATCAACATGCAAAAGTCATTTGACGGACTCATTGCCATCGTGCGAAGCGTACTTCATGTCGATCCCGCAAACGGGGCACTCTTCGTCTTCTTTAACAAGAAACGCAATAAAATCAAAATTCTTTATTGGGATCATGACGGTTTTGCCTTGTGGTATAAACGACTTGAAACAGGAACATTTCGGTTGCCGAAAATCACAAAGAATGCCATGAGTGTTCCTGTCACACGCGCACAACTTGGCATGTTGCTTGAAGGAATCGAATTGAACAATGCCAAGCAATACAAAAGATATAGCAAAAAAGTTGCATAAAATCCTGAAAAAACGGGATTGTGCTATTGCGCCCTGACGGGATTTTTGTATCATATCCCGTCATGGCCTCTTATGATCTTGAACATCTTCCCGACGATCCCGATCAACTCAAAGCGATCATTCTGGCATTGGCCAAGTCGAATACCGAACTTCATGCCAAGCTCGACAAGATGACCGTCGAGCTTCAACGCATCACGCGGCTGTTCGAGAAATTTTTCAACAAGTCGTCGGAACGACTCGCTGATGACAAAGCCTCGAAAAATGCGGCGGACGAATTGGAATCGCCTCAAGCATCGGAAAACACGGACTCTGAGCAACCCAAGGGCAAACGCAAAAAAGGCGGCGGTGGTCGCAATCCATTGCCGCCCGACCTGCCTCGCGTCGAACAAGTCGTCGAGCACGAGGTGCCCATGTGCGATGTTTGCGGCAAACCGTTCAAGTGTATCGGTGAGGAACGCAGCGAGCAATGACATTTCAAGCCGATGGAATTGTTTGTCATCGTGCAGATTCTCATGAAATATGTTGCCGCCTGCCAATGCAGTGACAAGTGAAGCGAAACCGTTGAGTCGCCGATCAGGGCAGACGACAAGGGAATCGCATCCAATTCCCTGATCGCCGCCATCGCCGTGCAAAAATATAGGGATCACCTCCCGCTGGCACGGCAGTCGAAACAACTTTTCAAGCGATGCGGCGTGATTCTCCCGGAGAGCAGCATGTCCCGCTGGATGGGACTCGCGGCAACGATCTGTTTTCCACTGGATGAGTTGATGCGACGGTTGTTGCTTGGCGGCGTTTACATCCAAATGGATGCGACGGGTGCCAAATATCTTGATCCGCTCATCAAAGGTCGTTTGCCAACGTCGAGAATCAAGGTGCGTGCAAAGAAGCCGTTGGTCAACAGTTGTTCGCTCAAGGATTTGTAATAAAGCGTCGGCGTTGCCGTCCCGAATAACGTAAAATGCGGTTGCACGATCACGCCGGAGTTGGTGTTGCCTGCCTTGAGTCGTCGCGGCAAACTGCTTGCGGACGACGAATAAAGCGTCAACAGTGTGCCGAACAATGTTTCGCTGTTGATGTTGGGCTTGTTGAAGGCGCGGATCATGCCGTCGATTTCATCGGTTTGACAAAGGATCGCCGGTTGAACGAACAGCGTATCAAGCAAGCCTTCGCCGGATGCCAGTTTTTCAGCAAGTGCATTGAGCGCGCCGATCCTGTTGTTGAGAAGTGTATTCCATTCGATAACGTAAAATGTCGCCCGTCCGATCTGGTCATTTGAAACGCCGATCTCATTAGCAATAGAAGTGGTGGTACGAGGTAGTGTGGTATCCGCACGACCTGTTTGGTTGTGTTGGTTGTCACCAACCTTTGCCCTCACCCCCAAGACTTCAAGTATTTCATCTCGCCGTAATGCCAATTCACCAATACTGATGGCATCGAGATCATTGCGAATAAGATTCTCATCAATTTCAGCCAGTTCGACATGCAGCGAGTCACCTTCGAGGAAAGTACAGGCGATGTCATGGTGGCCGATGACTTGACATGCCTCCAGGCGGTGTGCTCCCGCGACCAGATGCATGTCACGGGTAATGGTGACCGGGTTGAGCAAGCCGACTTCTTGAATCGACTCCGCCAGTTCATAGACTTTGTCCTGTTCAATTTCACGCCGCGAAGTGGAAACATGAATATCGCCAATCGGAATCCTCCGTATTTCAGTGGGCGGGATCGCCTTTTTCGTCTTTCGTTCTTTTACGGTTGGCATAAGAATTTCTCCAAGTGAAAACTGAGTATCGCTCCCATAAGGAAGGCGATCAGTAACATGAGTTTTTGTTTGAATGTCATCGTTGTAACGTCCGGTTCATGGTGTTGTTTTCTGCAATGGCCTCGTGCCTTGTGGGTTCACGGACGGCCAAATTCCAGCAGTTTTCACAAACCACCGAAAAGCGACGCAACGCATGACCCGACTTGGGACTCAACCACTGCATAAGGATCGCCTGCTTAGCACCGCATTTGTAACAGCCGGTGGTCTCCACCATCTCGTCATGCTTGCTTTTCGTGATGCCCGGCTTGGAGATACGTTCATTCTCAATATCCGCCAGTGATTTTTCGATGGCCGAGGCCGCCTCCCGGATCAGTTTGCGAAGGTCGGTGATGTCGGCGTTTTTGCGGGACTTGCCCGCTTGTTTCAGTGTCTTCTGCACGACCTCAAGTTTTGTGCAGAAGGTTTCGAGTTTCTCAAGTAATTCACTCATGGATTGGTCTCCTTAGAATGGGATATCATCGTCCGGGTTGTTTAGTACGGGTGGCAAGGGTTCACCCCAAGCGTCAAGGTTTTGCAGGTTGGCCGCAACGCCCTCCGGTTTTTCACCGAGTTCGTATTTGATGATGCGGTCAAAATGCTCGCCAGTGACTTTTCTCACGGTGATCTTTTGAGTTGTCGCAAGACCACCGCCGTTGGCGATGTCAACGGCCTCTTGTGCCGTTTCGGGCAAGGGGTCATTGGAATGCTCCCGCCACCATTTCTCGAACTTCTTGCGCGCCCATCCGTTATGTTCGGGGCAAAGCCACTCCGACTGGCGATCACAGAAACCGGTCTGGTAATCAATGCGAAACGTTTTCGGCACATCCTCGCCCGCGCCGCGTTTGGTATGCACACTGTAAAACACATCATTGACCTCGTATTCCGTATCAATGATCTGGCCGGTGAGTATCCCCTCGCTGGACGCCTTGGCGTCATGCTGTTCTTTTTCCGGCTCCGGGAACTCATGCCCGCATTCGGGACAATGACGAATTGCCGCGTGAACGAAGGTCTGGCATTCGGGACACTCTTTCACGGGTGCATCGCCGCTACCGGGCTGGACATCCTTGACCTTAATCGCATCCACCGGCCCATGCCGCATGATGTTGCCGCCGTAGTCCAAAACAAGGCAATCCTGTTTCGACTCATGCAGGCGGAAACCTCTCCCGCAACACTGGTAATAAAGCCCCGGACTCGCGGTCGGACGTAACAAAACGACGCAATCCACATTCGGTGCGTCAAAGCCCGTGGTGAGAACATTGACATTGACAAGGTATTTCAAACGCGGCAACGGGTCGCCGAACAGGTTTTTATCGACCTTCTCACCTTTGAAACGTTTTAATATGGTCTCCCGGTCAGAGGATGGCGTGTCGCCTGTGATAAGGCCACATTCGACTCCGGAGTATTTTTCGATGGTCTCCTTGACGTGTTCGGCATGGGCAACTGATGAGGCAAAGATCAAAACGCTGTGCCGGTCTTTCGTTTGCATGATGATCTCGCGACAAGCCGAAGCGACGAGGTCGGTATTGTTCATCAACTCCTCGACCTCGGCGGCGATAAATTCACCGGCACGAATATGCAGGTTGGAACAATCGACCTTGCTGCGCCCGCCTTTCGTTTTCAAGGGACAAAGATATTTTTGTTCGATCAGCTCCTTGACACCGATCTCAAAACAAATATCATGAAGCAAGTTGTCGGGCCCGCAGAGCAATCCCGACTTCATGCGATACGGCGTTGCCGTCAGCCCGATTAAGCGAATGAGTGGATTGATTTCACGCATGGCGGTAAGAAAGGTTTGATACATGCCTTCGCCGTCCGGAGGAATCAAATGTGCCTCATCGATAATCACCAGATCAAAATGTCCGAGTTCATCAGCACGGGTATAAACCGATTGAATGCCCGCGACGATGACCGGCTCGTTGGTGTCCCGCGAATTGAGTCCGGCGGAATATACACCGACCGGCAAATTGGGAGCGATGCGGCGCAGGGTAGTGGCTGACTGCTCAAGCAATTCCTTGACATGGGCAAGCACCAGCACCCGACCGTTCCACATCGTGACGGCATCCATGCAAATCGCCGAAAGCAAGGGCGTTTTACCACTGTTATGATGAACCATAAATTGACCATCAACATACAAATGGTCACCGTCAAGCGTAAAACCGTAATAGTTCTGACGTCCAACCTGTTCAATGATAAATCCGGAACGTAAAACATTTTTAATTTGCCTTCGTCCCGGATACTGCTTTCGTTGGAGGCGACAAGGAATAACCGAACAATCCCCACAAATACTCACGCGATAATACCAGCCGCCGCCACCTGTTTGGCACAGACAATATTTGGAACGGACATAAACAAAAAACCCAAGACTCCTCGCCAAAAATGCAATATCACTGGCAAGTTCCATTGATTTTGTGATATAATCAAAGAAACCATGAGCCATGTGACCATCGGAATCCATCAGCCCGGCAAGTAATTTCAAACGTTCTTCTCGCGATGCGACAAGGTATAGTTGTGGAATGAACTTTGTGCCGGATTTTTGTCCCATTAACCCAAATTGCGTGAGGATTTGTATCAAGAGATGTTCCTTGCCTCTGCCGCCAACGATGCTGTAAGTTGGACAACGAACTTTGTCGTCATCCACACTTACTTCGCAACCGATTGATGTTGCATAATCACACCATGCCCTTTCGATTTCCACATCTTTAGTTGTCAAATTTATGTCATCTCGAAAACTTCCGTCACCCAGCATAAGACCGAGAATATAGGGTGGAATCGGAAGGTCGGGTGTCGATGCAAAATCAATTGGAACATGATATAATTTTCGTAAGTGTTTCCACGATTTGGATTTTGTCATATATTCGCGGACACTGATATTGTCAATTTCACCTCCTTGTTTATGGCAAGGATAAGGCTTTCCTTCCCGTGTACAAACAAGCGAGAGGATATGACCGCCATTAACAATGAATGGTTCGCCTTTGATCGGTTGAATTCGGAACATTTCATCATTTCCACGACAGAGTTGTAACACCCGGCGAGGTTTGGAATCCGGCCCCATAACCAAGTCATCCACAAGGACATTTTCAATGGGTTTAACACTTCCGTCAAACATCAGTATGGGATGTCCTTTGGCATGGCAACCTGTTGGCAGAACCACACAGGGATTGCCGTCCTTGTTTCGCAGGTAATCGTAAACCGCGTCAATGGCCGCTTGTTGGTAGTCACGCAGTTGCATTGATCCGCCTCCTATTTCGCAATGTGCAAATCACCGTTACGCATGGTCACATGCCGGTCGCCGGAAAACATGACGTTATCGAGTCGGCCGGTGACGTTGACAATGACATGACAGGTGACCAGCGACTTGCCGCCCAAAACAGTTTGACCGCAAATCAGTGAGTTCCCGGTGACAATGGTACGATCAAAGACACAGGCCTTTTGAATGACATGCGCCGTTCCCGAAACCAATACCCGGCCGCGAATTTCAGCCTCATCGTCGATGAGAGTGTGTTCGAGAATCCGAACGCGCCCGATGATTTTGCAATGTCCGGCAAGGACAGCGTGGTCGCGGATGGACACCCGGCCTTCAAGGAATGCAAAATCCTTGATACGCACCAGTCCGTCAGCATTCGGCATAGACGTCTTGCCGGACTGACTGCGATAGCCGTAACAATACAGCCTCGCATGATCGCAAACGGTCACGCATCCGCTGAGGTAAGTCGAATTGCCGACGTAAGCATGACCGCAGACAAAGGCATGTTGATCAAGCAATGCCTCCCCCTCAACAACAGCGTTGCCGGTGGCGATTGCATAACCCTTGAGTACCGCATGGCCGCGCACAATGGCGTTTTTCGTGACACGGGCATTGCCGTAAACCGCCGCCTTGTCGCCGACCCAGCAGTCGCCGGATTGGGAAAGGTTGCCCGTGTCCTCAATGAACCCGCCGGGCGTTCCTTTTTTGATTGTTCCAATGTCCCGCTTGGCAACGATGCGATGCAGGCAGCGTCCGTCGGGCAAATAGCGTTTCTGGTTGATGATGGTGTATTTTCGGGTCATATTCTCCTGCTATCAATTGGGGAAAGGATCATCGTGATACGATGCACGAATCAACACATTGGAGGCAATGGTACATTGTTCAAAATACTCGTTTCCGAGCCGGTAACGCAGTTCGGCGGCGGCCATTTGGGGATCGCCAAGCGGGACATTGACATACATCGTATTGCGGGGTGCCCGGCGACCGGGACTGCATTTCGTACTTCGCTTTTTCAGGTCAATCTCCTCGTACTCATCAGGTTCGTCCGGGATGTTTTCCAGTTCCCGGCGTACCGGTTCCGGCGGGATGATTTCAAACTCCTCACAGGCCTCCGTCCACGGCTTGCGCTGCGAACCGTCCAACAGGCACTCGCCGCGCGAGTCCATGAAGTTCAGACAGTGACTGCAACTTTCGGAAGACGATGGTTTTGTTCCGATGTTTTTGGTATTGATCACCCGGCCATCACTTCCGCATCGAATATTTGACTGCGGAATTTCCGCAGTCAACTCCAATTCCTGCCGCATGACCGCAACGGTCTTACCGTCAACGCCGACATGCAGCGCAATTTGACGGTCACTCAAACTGGCACCCTTCGGATGCAATAACGCCGCTTTGATGGCATTACGCTTGTCGGCGTTGCTTCGCCGCAGACCGTGTGACTTGTTTGCCGCAAGACTTTCCCAGATCGCATCTTCAATCGTCCCCATGTGCTGTTCGGCAAGAATCGGGTCATTGGGTTTTGCCCGCATGTGCGCGTGATACCTGTGAAAACCGTCCACAAGGATGAAGTGATTTCCGGCCTCATCGTAAAACACGAGGATCGCCGGAAATTCATCACCACGCTCCATTGCCTCGGCATATTCGGCGATCACTGACTCATTCATTTCAAGTCGCAACTGCGTTCCGCAATCGGTCAAAATCAGCTTGGGGTCAATTTTGCTGGTCATTGTTCCTCCTTTCCAACTCACGCCGAACACGTCCGACTGTGACGTGATCGACTCCAACGTGCTTGCCGATCAGTCGATCACTCCAGGCACGACTGTAAGGATGTAAAAGAGCAAGTCTGACGGCTTTGCGTTTGTCGGCATTGGTGCGACGTAATCCTTGTGGTATGTTTGCGTCGATACAAATTTCGTTTGGGTCAATTTTGCTGGTCATTGTCTTTACTCCGCTGGAATTTGCTAATCGTTTCAACAAGTGCC
>WRMR01000183.1 GCA_009776995.1 Planctomycetaceae bacterium
TAGGGGTACGGTTTCATTGTTGCGGAATTTATGTTCGAATCTATGCCAATAAAGAAAAAACCGCCTACGAAGGCCGTTGTCCAAAATGTGCCAAGCCGGTTCGACTTCGAATCGGTGAAGGAGGAACCAGCAACCGCTTCTTCGACGCTTATTGAAAAGAGAGGTTTTTTACGGAAAGTAGACATCAAAACGGTAAATGGCAGCATTTGTTGCCAGGGAGGTGTCTCCCAATTTCTCCCGCCCCTCGGAAATTTGCAATAATACTCTTGATTGATTTCTTTTTCTTTCGTAAAAAATAAGAACCGGTACGCAGGGTGCGGCGGCTCCATTCCTTTTGACCCCCTTTAATCTTTATGTCGAAACAGAGATTCTCTTTCGTGTTCGTGTTCGTTTTACTAACCTCCTTTGCGGCGGCAGCGGAGAAACCGGCTTTTTTGAACGTGCTGGATTTCGGTGCGGTTGGCGATGGTCAAACGGATAACACTGCGGCATTTCAAAAGGCTCTGGACGCCGCCGCAGAATCGGACGTCCAAGCCGTATTCGCCCCGCGCGGGAACTACCGGTTCGACGGATCGCTCGTTTTTCCGCAAGGCGTCTCACTCCAGGGCGTATGGGCGTCCGTGCCGGCGCACAATGGAATCCGTGATCGCGGACTTATCAAACCGACCGACGACGGGACGACCTTTCTCGTGTGCGGTAACGCCGGCGAGGAAAACAAAGAGCCGTTCATTACGCTGGAGACGAATTGTACGCTGAAAGGCGTCTGTATTTATTACCCGGAGCAGAAAACGGACGATGTTCCGGTTCCGTATCCCTGGGCCGTTGCGATGCGGGGCAGGAACCCGGCAATTCTCGATTGTGAACTGCTGAACCCTTACAAGGGAATCGACGCTTCGAAAAATGACCGGCATTTGATTCGCAACATCAGCGGCCAACCGCTTCGGCTTGGCGTTTACGTGGACGCCATTTACGATATTGGCCGCATTGAAAACGTTCACTTCAATCCCTGGTGGAGTCTGCAACCGAAACTCTACAAGTGGCAGATGGAAAACGGCGAAGCGTTTGTGTTTGGGCGGAGCGATTGGCAATACGTTCATAACACATTCTGTTATGGATATAACATCGGATACCGTTTTATCCAAACGCAAACAGGCGTCTGTAACGGAAATTTCCTTGGAATCGGCGCCGACGATTGTTATACTGCCCTCGTCGTCGATCACTGTGCCGCGATCGGACTTTTGATTACCAACGGCGAATTCGTGTCGTTTCACGGTCCCGATCCGACGATGGTTCGCGTTGCTCCGACGAATCGCGGAGTGGTCCGCTTTTCCAACTGTGCGTTTTGGGGACCATGCCGCCAAATCGCCGTGATTGAAGGAACGGGGACAGTCGGGTTCAGCGACTGCACGTTCCTCCAATGGGGATGCGCCCCCACGGAAGTGTTGTTTAGTCCGAAACGCTGGGAATCCCGAACCGACGACCCGGCACTGAAACTGCTCGGCGGAACAGTCCTGGTTCGCGGTTGTGAATTTCAGGAAAACCGTTTCCATGTTCAGCTCGGCAAAGATGTGAAAAGGGCGATTGTTTCCGACAACGTGTTCCGGGGACCGATTCAAATTGACAATCAGTCCGAATCCGAATCAATCTCAATTCATGGAAATGTCGGGGATGAGTAAGGACATACGATTTGATTCATAACCCGCCGGAATAGTGTCCTGTTTTATCATCAACCGCTGTTTTTGCCAAACTTATTGCTTCCACGGCAAAGCCGGACTTTTTTTCTTTCCATTGACCTTTTTTCCTCATATCCAGGAGAACACTCCGCATGAATAAGAACAGACGAAATATCAACCGCAGAAATTTTTTGGCCGCAGGTGCCGCAATGATTGCAGTTCCCTTGTTTTTGCCTGGCCGTATTCTCGGTCTTGACGGAGTGACGCCTCCAAACGAAAGACTGACGACTGCGGTAATCGGTTTCGGAAATCGCGGACGCGATCTGCTTAACGTTTTTCGATCCCGGAAATACCAATGCCTCGGCGTTTGTGATTGTTTCCAGCAACGTGCCGAAAACGCCAGAGATATTGTCAACCAGCAGTACAACAACACGGACTGCCTTATCTTCCCGAAATACGAAGACGCTTTGGATAACGAAAAAATCGATATTCTCGTCATTGTCACGCCGGATCACTGGCATACGAGAATGACGATTGACGCCTGCAAAGCAGGTAAAGACGTCTTCTGTGAAAAACCGCTCACATTGACGCTTGCCGAAAGTCAGCAAATCGTTGCAGCCGCCCGGAAATACAGTCGTGTCGTCAGTTCAGGTTCCCAGCGGGTTTGGCAAGATTACGGCTGGTATATGGCTCCGATCATTCAAAGCGGTGCCATCGGTGAAGTCAAGGAAGTTTACTGCGGAGTCGGAGGTCCTCCGAAAACATGTTATCTTCCGGAACAACAGGTGCCGGATGGCTTGAATTGGGAACGCTGGCTCGGTCAGGCACCGCTTGCTCCGTACAATGACGAGCGGATGAGTGGCAATTACGGCGGCGGTTGGCGGCAATTTGAAGAATACTGCAATGGTTTTCTCGCCGATTGGGGGGCACACAAGTTCGGCGGAGCACTTTACGCCCTCGGTTTGGATCTGGAAGACCCGGTCGAAATTCTTCCCGCAAAGACAGAGAATAATCCGAAGGAGTTTTGCTGTGCCGTGTTCAAAAACGGGCTTCGCATGTATCACGGCGGCGGAGATGTTCGATGTGTCGGAACGGAGGGGTCGTTTGATCGTGCTGATCGGGTTAAACCGCAACCGCTCGGTCCGGTTGATATTCGCCGGTATTCCGGTCCGCAAGGGGATATTTACGACGACTTCGACTTTTGTGTGAGAAACCGCTTGCGTCCGTTCCAGGATGTGGCATACGGGGCAAGAACCGCCGCATTTTGCCAGTTGATGGTGATCTGTTACAAACTCAACCGTCCGTTGAAATGGAACCAGGAAAAATACCAATTCGAAAACGACGAACAAGCGAACCGAATGATTACCAGGCCACAACGAACGCCGTATGGAATTGAAGTTTAATTGAATGACGAAGGACATAAAATTGCGTCTCTCGAGGTGTGGCGGCTCATGACAGACTCCTGACCTCCACCGTTTACTTTCATGAAACATTATCCACTTACTCCCATGAAACATTATCCACTCGCTTTCTGTTTGATTTTCCTTTTTGCCGCTTTGCTTCAAGCCCAGGACATGACGGCGGATCAAATTCGATCTGACTTTATGAAATGGTTGCCGGATATGAGCGCGGACGATTCCCGGCTTGGCGACCGTGAAGCCGCTCAACAAGGCTGGCAAAAATACTGCATGTACGCAGGTTCGCCGGATCAAGCGAATCTCAAAATGGTTGTCAACGAACTGATGGTCGAACAGCTCGACAAAGACATTCCGCTTGTCACGAAAGTTTGGTTGCTCCATAACCTGGCTTGGACCGCCGGCGAGAAGGAAATCCCGGCCATCGTGCAACTGTTCAACGATCCGCAGATGAAAATTGTCGATGAAGCGGTCCGAACGCTTGCCGCGATTCCCGGTGAAGCCGCCGAAAACGCCCTGAAAAGCGCATCGCAAAACGATTCCGCCCGACGGATTGCGACGGCACTCCAAAACCGCCAGCCCGTTTCCGCCGCGTTTTCGCCCGAAAGTATCATGCCGCTCGCGATTCCCTGCGCAAGCGACGCTGAACTCGACGAGTTGATGTCGGGCTATGCCAACCTGTCCCATGTCGAACAAGCAAGCATCATCGTGAACCTTGCCGTTCGGAGGGCGGAAAAGTATTACCCGCAAATCTTCGACGCTCTGAAAAGCGACAACGAAACGCTCAAAAGGGCGGCGATTCTCGCTTTGATTCAAGTCGGAACCAGGGAGCAGATTCCGTTCCTGCTCCAAGAGGGAATCGTGTTTGACAGGGGAGTTGCGATGAAGGCACTTTCCAACATCGTCGCGGACGGGTTTGATGAAACCCTGTTGGACACGATGAAAAAAGAGACCGATTGGGGCCAAATCGCCATTCTTGTCGAGGTTTTGAGCAACCGGTTTTCCAAAACGGCACTTCCTGTAGTTTTCAGCATTGCGAAAAAGAGTGATTGTCCGAACCGGATTGTCCTGCTGCGGAATGCAGGACGCATGGTGGACAAAAGCCATGTCGGCGACATGATCGCTATTGCTTTGCTTTTGACGGATCGTCGCCAACAGGACGAAGCGGAAAACATCGTCGCCGGGATTTGCGAGAAGGACGTCGTACCGGTCGTCACGAAAATGAATGACGTCAATGCGGCGGAGCTTCTCTCATTCCTGGGACGAATCGGCGGTAAAGACGCCGCAGACGAAGTTGAAAAATATCTGAACTCCGGAGATGCACGAAATCGTAACGCAGCAATCCGGGCAATCAGCAATTGGCCCAACGCCGAAGTCGCCGAAAAGATGATGAAAATCGCGAAAAACGCCGACGAATCGGAACCGAATCGAATCGGTGCCATTCGCGGATATATTCGTGTGATGACTTTGCCGGACGATCAGCTTGGGATTTCCATTTCCGACGATACAAGACTGAAAATTCTCAAGGGGATTATGAACGATTCCACAACGCGGCGTGAGGAAAAAGTGTTAATCCTGGACCGGCTTCCTGCGATTCGGACTGTTGAAAGTGTCAGGTTCTTATTGGAATACTTCGATGATCCGGCTCTGCAAGCGAATGCCGCCCAGTCGGTGGTCGAGTTGGCGCACCACAATGTCCTGCGTAATCAGGACAGAGCGTTCTTTCATGACGCTCTTGACAAGGTGATTGCGCTGGCCAACGAAAAAGACCTCAAAACGCGAGCCGATGGAAATCGCTCACTTGCCGAAGCCGCAGCGGGGTATCAGCAGTGAAAAAAGGCGATGGGAGACAAGTCACCGGTTATGCAACAGGTCTGTTCCATGTCCCATGCCCTTGATAGTTTTTGAGTTTCCGTTTGTTGACAGTTTCACTTTTTGAAAGGACATTTTCATGAAACAAACAGTTTGTGTGTTATGCCTGTTCCTGATGTTGCTTTTGGCAGGAGAACGGGGTTTCGGTCAGGAGGAGTTGCCTCAATTCAAATTTCATAGCGTCATTCTCCAGGCAAGCGACCTGAAATACGCGCCCCGTGACGACATCATCGAACCTGCGGTGATTGCGACGGAAGGGAGGATTGAGCGACCGCTCGGCAAATACTACTTGTATTATGCGCCCCACGACCCGCCGGGGGGAATTTGCCTTGCTTACGCGGACAAACCGGAGGGACCCTGGCACGAATATGAAGCCAATGAAGGGTTGATTGGTGCCTGTGAATGCGATACAATTTCGACAATCACAATGGTTGCCATGACGACGCTGACGAAGGGGCGTCCCGGTTACATTTCGGATCCGGTGCTGGATGTTGCGTCAAAGCAGATCATTTACGCTCACTGTGTTGCGTCGAATAAAGTGTTCGGACCGAATGGGCCGTCGAATCCGTTTTCGATTTTGACGCATTCGGAAGACCGGTCGGGAGCTTCCTTGCGTTCGACGTTTCCAATCGGATACATGACGACGTCGCTGGAAATGCATCCGGTGAAGAAGCAGATATTGTTCCACCAGGCAAAAGCGGTGGCAAACAGTACGGAAGATCGTGCTTGCCGAACAAAACTCTGCTGTGTCCCCGTGGGCGACTTCGAGAAATTGTTCACCCAGTGGGATCAATGGGGTTGGCATCGGGTCACGTACTACGGCGACCTGAAAGAACCGGTCTTCGATCTCGCCGACGCTTTGGGATGGAAAGTCGTCGAAGAAGCGTAAAAAACGGGAAAAGGTTTTTGTAATAGACTTTTTCGGAAATTACCGAAAATTTTGCCTGTTTTTCCAAAAGCATTACTTTTCGGCAAAATACAAAGTTTTGGTTTGTGGTTTCCGAACAAGTCTAATGATTTGGTGAATGCCAGTTTTACAAAATATAAGTGGACTTGGAATAGTGATATTATAACAGTTTCAACGGTTTGCTGAAACTGCAAAGTACTATTTTTTTCACACGGGAGTACGAAACCCCAGGGAGTTTGGATATGCCATATTGACTTTTGCAGAGAAAAATAAGTATTCTGGAATTGGAATACTTGAGTTATGGCAACTTGGGCAATCATTGGGAGTTTTCCGGTGATTTTTTCTCACTTAAACAACTTTGGAGTAAAAACTTATGTCGAATCATCATGAACATTTGGGTTGTGGGTGTTGCGGTGTGTCACGCCGATCATTTCTTGCAACGGGCTGTGCCGCGAGTGCGGGTGTCGTCGGTGTCGTGGGCGGAACGCTGCCCTTTGCCAATACCGCACGCGCCGACGACGGAAACGGCAACATGAAAGTGCGCGTCATTTTCGCGCTGCACGCGGAAGTTCAACCGGGGCCTGACTGGCCGAACGTCGGATACGATTTCAGGCCGATGATGGAAAGAACGATCACTGCCCTCAACAGCCGTTGCGAGGGAATTGATTTTATCGCAAGCATGGCTACCGGGAAGGACCAAACCGAGGCGATCATCAAAGAAGATGCCGCCGCAGGAAATATCGACGGTTACCTCGTCATGCAAATGAACTGCTGGAATACGGTCGTGCAAACTGCTGTGACAAGCGGCAAACCCGTTTTGTATGCCGATTTCCTGTACGCGGGCAGTGGCGGTTTCCTTGTCTATACGGCGGGACAATTGCGGGCGAAAACGCCGAACTTCGCATTTATGACATCGGGCAACATTCGCGATCTGGTTGCGGCGGCACGGTGTTTTGCCCTTGCCAAAGACGGCAACATTGCGGCCTTTGTCGATGCGGTGACGAAACTCCGGGTGGAGCGTACGCCGGAAATCAAGCCGGAAATGAAGGAAGACAAGCTCGAGCTGCTGACAACCGACGAACTGCTCAAGGAACTCAAGGGCAAGAAGATCATCGAAGTCGAACGCGGCTGGCACGCGGTGGACGAACCGCTCAAGGAAGCTCTGGGTATTGAAATCGTCCGCATTCCCTTTGCGGAGTTGAACGATCTTTGGGAAAAAGCCGACAAGGTCAAGGCGCAGGAAATCGTCAAGCAATGGAAAGACGGTGCCGACGAAGTCATCGGCATCCCGGAAGATGTGATTGAAGCTGCTGCCAGAATGTACCTGGCGAAAAAGCAGTGCCTTGAAAATCACGGGGCTTGCGCGATTACGGTCAACTGTCTCGGCGGATTTTACGGCGGGCATATTCACGCATATCCCTGCTTGGGATTCCACCAGTTGCTCAACGAAGGGCTGGTCGGTGCCTGTGAGTGTGACACGCGTTCGACCCTGACGATGGTCGTCATGTCAACCCTGACGAAAGGCCGTCCCGGCTATATTTCCGATCCCGTCATGGACATCGCGACGCGGCAGATCATTTACGCGCACTGTGTGGCGTCGAACAAACCCTTCGGACCCCAGGGACCGGCCAATCCCTATACGATTATGACGCACTCGGAAGACCGCCAGGGCGCGTCGCTGAGGTCGATTTTGCCGCTCGGTTACATGACGACCACCCTTGAGATTGCCCCGGAACGCAAGCAAATCCTGTTCCACCAGGGCGTGACAGTGGCCAACAGCCCGGAAGACCGTGCCTGCCGAACCAAGATCGCCGCCGTTCCGGTCGGGGATTTCGAAAAGCTGTTCACCCAGTGGGATCAGTGGGGCTGGCACCGCGTGACGTATTACGGCGACCTGCGTGAATCCGTCTTCTCACTGGCCAAAGCCATTGGCTGGGAAGTGATCGAAGAAGCGTAAGGAGTCACGCAAAACCATCGTGAATATTTCCATCAGAGCCGCGGGAGTCATCGGGCAGAATAACCGTTCCGTTACCGTCGCGGCTCTGGTTGACAGTTTATTTTGGCGTGAGCCCCAATGGATTGTGTTTGACGGCTCGAAACAGGCACCCCTGTGGTTTTACTTGCTCAAAGCCTGCTCAAATTCGTCCAGCGATCGGCAGTCCAAAGCAACATCCGTTATTTCGCCAAGCAAGTCAAGGTTGTGAATGGTGTACAACTTGTCGCGGACTGGGGGAGGCACATCTCCAAAGCGTTTGGTTAATATTCGCAGCAGAGTTTCAATTTTATCTGCCGTCCAATTATTACGTTCTTCTTCACGGCCTTCTTCACGGCCTTCGGCTTTACCTTCATCCTTTCCCTTCTCATGGGCAGCCTCGATGTCGGTTGCCAAATCGTGCAGATAACGCTGGTGGGCTTCGTCCAAGGCCCGGAGTCGTTCATCATGGTTAAACTCTTGATACTTCCCGTAAGCCTGTTCAATTATCGGATGGCCGTTCAATAATGTTGACATTTCAGCCTCGCTTTTCAGATGCGAATAGTAAATAAAGTTCATCCACGCGGCAAGGGCAGGCGGCAACAATGCGACCCGGTCGATCTTTTCCTCTGTCGCCTCCAAAATGTGCATCTGCAACAAATGAGTCAATACGACATTCGGGTTGGCTTTTGCCGTCAAACGAAACGAATTGTGGATGCTTTCCAACTGGCGAAACATTTCAAAAGTCGTGATCGCAATGGCAATCACCGCCTTGAGCGAAGAGTAAGGATCACCCTTGAGCATCTGACCGCCGAAAGCCCGACTGCCGTAATAGGTCATGCGGTCGGCAAAGGTCGCTCGTTCCGAGGTCTGAAACTCGACCACGAAGATGCCGCCACGCTCGTCCTTCGCCCGGACATCAAGGATCGTGTATTTGTCGGTGACAAAGGTCGCCGGATTAAAGGGGTTTCGCATCTCCACCGACCTGGCAGGCGGTTGACCGTCACTTTCCAGAACGGCGTTGAGAAAGTGCAGGAGGATC
>WRMR01000184.1 GCA_009776995.1 Planctomycetaceae bacterium
CATGACAACCTTCATTCCATTGCCGGAAAAGTGACTTTGGATGGAACACCTCTTGAAGAGGGAATGATTTCCTTCATGCCAACGGGGGATTCCGGGATGTCAACCGGGACACAAATCAAAAATGGAGCCTACTCCGCCCGGGTTTCGCCCGGTAAAATGATTGTGAAAATCTATGCGGAGCGTCCACTCACGCCGGAAGAGGCTGCGACAATCAATAACAATCCCATGTCAGGGTCATCCATGACGCCAGGCGGGGCGGAGGTAAAAAAGCAATTCATTCCGGCAAAGTACAATGACAAATCAAGTCTGTTCGTGGAGGTTCAGGGTGATATGAAAAACCATGATTTTCAACTCGAATCACAACCGTAATGGGCGTGACATCACTTGATTTGCCAACAGCACCCGGAAATTCCGGAAATCATAAATCTTACCACACCTGGAATACTTTGGGGATTTGCAAACGAAATCCCGGTGTGGTAAAATCAACGGGTATTCTTGCCACGAAACGGCGGAATCATCGTATCAGTTTCACCCCAACAGTGATGAACAGGAGTTGACATGCAAAAAACAACGCGACGTGATTTTTTACGAACTTCAGCGGTTCTCGCTTCACCGATGGTCTTCCCCATGGGATCCATTTTTGGTGACGACACACAGGCGGCACCCAACAACCGCACCACGACCGCCCACTTTGGCGTCGGCAATCAGGGAGGCGGGTTGGCCCGGGCTTTTCTGGGTTGCAAGGACGCCCAGTGCGTGGCCGCAGCCGACTGTTACAAAAGCCGCCGTGACGGAATGGCGGCCATTTTCCAGGGAAAGTCGTATGGTGACTTCCGGGAACTCCTCGACAAAGAGGATGTCGATGCCGTCATCATCGCAACGCCCGACCATTGGCACGTCCCGCTCGGACTTTATGCCGCGCGAAAGAAAAAGCATCTTTACATCGAAAAACCGCTCGGCCTGACCATTGAACAGAATCTCCTTCTCAAAAAAGTTGCGGCGGAAAACAAAACCTGTTTCCAATACGGGACTCAGCAGCGAAGTTCGCAACATTGCTGGCATGGCTGTGCCCTGGTGCGGTCGGGCGCCATCGGCAAGGTCAGGACGATTGAAGTCGATACTCCGGACGGACATGGCGGTGGCTCGACAGTGGAAGCCCCCGTTCCCCCCGATCTCGATTTTGAAATGTGGACAGGACCTGCTCCCAAGGCACCCTATACGGTGGACCGTTGCAAGCCGGACGCGACCTATATGGTCTATGATTATTCCATCGGCTACCTGGGCGGTTGGGGAGCCCACCCGCTCGACATCATGGTTTGGGGAAGCGAGGCCGATCTTTCCGGCACGATCGTCGTTGAAGGAACCGGAAAACACAACGACAACGACCTTTGTAACGCCGTGTACAATTGGGACATGAAAATCAAACTCGGTGCTGTCGATCTCGTGTTTCGGCCGGGCGGAGACCGAACCAGGTTTATCGGCGAAGATGGACGCTGGATCGAAGTGCGACGCAACGGCAATTCGGCAAGCGATCCCTCGTTGTTGGAAGGGGTTCCCAAGGAGGAATCGCTCGCATGGCATTCCGATGAGAATCATTATAACAATTTCATTCAATCGATTCGCAACGGCAAAACCCCGGTTTCGAATTTGGCGGACGCCGTGCGAAGCGACAACATCAGCCAACTTTGCGATATTGCCGTGCGGACAAAATCGGTGGTCAAATGGGATCCGATCAAAATGGAATTGATTGACTCGACCGCAGAACAACGGAAAATGCTGTCACGCCCGATCCGCGCCCCCTGGACGCTGTAACGAACCTTTTGCAAAATGCCAAAACGTGTTAGAATATTAGAATATATGGATCAAAGGGGGTAAAAGTGTTATAGTTTTGGTATTAAGGACTCAAACTGTAAACGCTAAAATCGGAAATGGAGGAACATGGGTGGAAATATTCCACGTGATTCCGGGTGGATTTCCCGGTTACAAAGGGTGTTTTATCATATTCCCTTAGTGACATGGGAAACTTCCCACCCATAAACTCCGACTCTCCTTTGTTCAAAAATTTTCCGCTTTCATTCATACCATAATACGTTGTTAATAATAATGCCATGTCATTTTGTAACCGTTCACAGCAATTCTTTTGGATGCAACTTTGAATTGACGTAAACCAAACAGGTGAGGCTGGAGTTTTTTTACCACGCAGGCAAGAAAAGTGAGGATGAAATGAAAACACTTCTTCCCACCAACCAGGCTGCCCCGGAAATTGAGGAGGCCTACCAGGCGTATCTGCGGTTCACAATGCGAGCCGCACAACGCAAAGGCCATGCCAAAGGCATTGTGGAATCCGTTTTTCGAACCCTGACGAAACGCTTTCAATCGATTTCCAAGTCACTTGAGGAACAGATTCACGCCATCACCGAGCTGGAATGCCTCGAAAAACTTGCCGATTTCGCGTACGATTGCAAGACGTTGGATGAGTTTGGTGAGTCGTTGAAATGATTTTTTCGCCAAGAAGATGTTTAGCCCCGGCTCTTGGAACCGGGAAGAATCGTAGGGCGGTTACACGGTGGCTAGCGATTCGTCCTGAAAGGACGTAATCTCTATAACCTCCGGTTTTAACCGGGGGTGACAGAATCCTCCACCACCAAGCAGCCCCAACAGGGCATGGTAAATCTGGTTCATGCAAAACGCCACTTAAGAACAATGAACACAACGCCATTTCACATTTTCTGGGACGAGCACTACCCTGAATCCGTACCCCTTGGACACCTCCTCAGACAGGACTACCCGGGTCGGTGGTTCCGTATCCATAGCTTGCCCAATTCGAAACGCTACGCAGACAATAAGAAGGAATGGAAAACCCTGCTCAAACGCCAAAACACGCTGATAACCGACTTGCTGGGAACCGATGCGGAGTTTTATCTTGTTACCGGAAGGTACTATTACGTGGATATGGAAATCGCTAACTTAGAAACAGAGTACCACAAGTTTGAGTGCTTTAGAAAAATGGATTTGCGTGAATCGGAAGCAATCAACCTTTTCGAACGTTATCCCAAAGAGTATGGCGAAGAAGATGGTGTTCATTATATCCCCGTAGCAACTGTGACAACTTGGAAACCGGGGACATTCGATGATTTATTGGAAAAAATTGCCGACGATGAAACTCGCGCCATATTCGTAGGCATTCAACGGCCAGTCATCGTTGCTCCATACGATGGCGGAGTTGACTGTATTGTTGAGGATGCTGTTCATGTGAAATACTGCAAAAACGCATATAAAAACTGGCTTTCTCAACATGAATTGGGACTATAAAGGTTACGCCCCGTTGGGGCGATAGATTGAAAAGGAGGCGGTTACCCCCGGTTAAAACCAGGGGTTATAGAAATTTCGTCCTTTCAGGACGATTACGCGATTTGAATGTGAATAAAGAAAGTTTTAAAAATGTTATTTGGCCCTGTATTTACGCGTGAGGTGACGATTGCGCCGCGTCGTGAGCGAACGTTTCTTTCGCGGAGCGTTTATGTTGCCCTGTTGTTGTTGCTGATTTGTACCGCCTGGCTCGTTATGACCGGGACGCAAATGATCCGCGATCCCGGCGATTTCGCGCGATTCGGCAGCAGACTGTTCCAGCTTTTGGCACCGTTGCAACTGGTCATCTTTTTCTTTTTCTCCGGGATGCTTGCCGCCGGTGCCGTCGCGCAGGAAAAAGACCGCAAAACGCTCGTTCTGCTACTCCTGACCCGGATGAGCAACGGCGAACTGGTCCTCGGCAAGCTGATGGCCAGTCTGCTCATGGTCCTCATTCTGCTCGTCACGTCGGTGCCTGTTTTCATGTTGATTTCGCTGCTCGGTGGCATTTCACACGCCCAGGTTGTTCGCGTGTTCCTCGTGACGCTCGTCAGCGTATTGGCCTGCGGAAGTCTCGGTTCGTGCGTCGCGTTGTGGCGGGAGAAAACCTTTCAGGCACTGGCTATCACGGTGCTGATCCTTGTCACCTGGCTTGGTTTTTGGGAGGCCGTTGCCAATGGGTTGTTCGGGCGAACCTGGTTCGATATTTCAACCATCACACTTGCCCGGACGATGAGTCCCAGGCAGGCGATCACGCTGGCCTCGCGGCCGTCGCTCGAACTTTCGTCCGGTGTATTCGGGTTTGGCGGCGTGTTGCTTGGGCCGATTGCCGGGTTCCTGGCCGCGTTCGCCGTGCTAACCGTGTTGATCAACGCGGTTGCGATTTTCATGGTGCGTGTCTGGAATCCGTCGCGCGAACTGCGACAAACCAGTGCCGAGCAGGACACCTGGCGCAAGGAATCGACTGAACTGTCAACAGCCTATCACAAGCAAACGCAGAGTGCAGATCGCAGAGTGCAGAGTGGGGGGAATGAAACACACTCTGATCTCCGCACTTTGGACTCTGAGCTTGACACTGAACTTTGCACTTTGAACTCTGAACTTGAAGGCAAAGCCCTGGCCACCCATTCCGCGCCGGGCAAGGTGCGGCACGTTTGGGACAACCCGATCGTCTGGCGGGAAATCTGCACGCGGGCGTATGGTCGCAAAACGCTGGTCATTCGCCTGGCGTACGTTGCATTGGCCGTCTGTTGCGTTGTCCTGTTGCACAAACTGATTCAGGATGTTTACGCGACCGGCCTCACCGCGACCATCCCACAACTGGCCATGTATTTCATTCCGTTGCTGATTTTGTCGCTCGTGCTGGTCAACGCGCAAGCCGTCACGTCGCTGACTTCTGAACGCGACGGCGGCACTTTCGACCTGCTGCTGGCCAGCGACATCACGCCGAAAGAATTTGTTTACGGCAAACTCGGCGGCACGTTCTTCAACATGAAGGAGATGGTGTTTTTTCCGCTGTTTCTGGCACTTTATTTTTGGTGGTTCGGCGCGCTTTCCGGCACAAATGCGTTTTTCCTTTTCGTTGGTTTGACGATCCTGTACTCCTTTGTCGCAATGGTCGGCGTGCATATTGGGATGCAATACGAAAACACGCGCAACGCCGTGGCGGTCAGCTTGGGCGTCGTCTTTTTCCTGTTCCTGGGCATTTCGGCCTGTATGTGGATCATGGTCGCGTTCAGCGGTTCGTTCGGGGCCCAGTTGCAACCCTTCCTCGCGTTCATGGTCGGAGGCGGCGTCGGACTTTACGCGGTACTCGGAGCGAAAAACCCGTCGGCGGCCATCGGCTTGGCGTCGTTCCTGTTGCCGGTGATGACTTTCTACGCCATCACGAGCCTGTTGCTCGGATTTTACCACTACGTCTTCGTCGCGACGGTCATCGCCTACGGCTTCACGACCGTCGCCATGCTGATCCCGGCCATCGACGAATTTGACGTCGCCACCGGAAGAACCACGGCGGATTGAGAACCGAGCCAAATTCCGGCGGAGACGCGATCCTACGATTGTGCATCAAGTCTTCGCAATTTTACGAATCGTCCGAATGTCCCTTCCGTTGGTTATTTGATTTTTGGTTCTGGATTCTCTGTAATCTTTGTGTCCTCTGCGTGAAAAAAAATTATTATGAAACAACGAAATATGCGAAAAGTGTTTTGTTTCGTCTTTTCGTTGGTTCGTATGAAATCAATGCAACAAAGCCGGCTTTTTTCACCGCGAAGGCACACCGCATCGTTGAAGTCTCCGTAAACATCGGGTACGTCAAGGTTGCAATACGTCGGTCATAATAGTTCTTTTGGCCAAAACTTATTAAAGGCTTCAGTGATTAACGGATCATCTGGTGATTTAGGTAACCAGTCGTAATTCGGTGGTACTTGTTCTTCTCAATAATCCCAGATTTGTTTCGATAATTTGCCTGCTTCCAGAACCTGAGCTTGATTGATCGGTTGTGGAAATTCGTGAAAAAGCAATTGCTCAATGACAATTATCATGAAACATTCGAGGCGTTCAAAGCAGGCATCAATGACTGCCTGAACGACGTCGATAAAAAATTCAAATCACAAATCGCCTCACTCATAACGCTACGTTTCCAAGGTTTTTAAAAACAGACAGATTATGGCGGGGTAAGGTATAATGTCCGGCGTGGTATCACCCGCGTAATGCCGCGTCCGCCTCTTGGAGGAATTGCGGGATTGTCAAATGTTGCGGGCACTTTTGCTCGCATTCGCCACACGCAGTGCAGTGGGACGCCCGTTGTGTTGCAGCAAGGACGTTTGCATATATGATTTTCATCAGCGTCGCCGAACCCGGTATGGCCGTGATGTTGTTGTACAGTTCAAAGTTGAACGGGATGTCCACCTCAAACGGGCAGGGCATGCAGTAGCGGCACTTCGTGCATTGAACCGGAAACGAATCGGTGTACATCGTTTGCGCTTCGGCAATGACGGCCTGCTCTTTTTCGGTGAACGTTCCAACGCCGCTTCGCCCGGCAATTGCGAGGTTGTGCACCGTCTGATCCCTGTTCGACATGCCGCTGAGGACGAGCGCGACTTCCGGTTTGTTCCAAAGCCAGCGCAAGGCCAGATCGACCGAATTTTGCCCGTGCTTTGTGAAGACTTCGGCAAGTTTTCCCGTTGGATTCGCCAAAGCCCCGCCGAAAAGTGGTTCCATGATAATCACCGAAACTCCCTTTTCGGCGGCGTATTTCAACCCCTCCGTTCCGGCCTGCGTTTGTTCGTTGACGTAATTGTATTGAATCTGGCACACGTCCCAATCGAACATGTCAACGATCTCGCGGAACAGCGGCAGGTCGTCATGAAATGAAAAGCCGAGATAACGGACTTTGCCCTGCTCCCGCTTTTTGACGATCCAGTCGATCATCCCGAATTTCCTGACACTGTCCATCATACCCTTGTGCAGGTTGTGCAACAGATAAACATCGATACAGTCAACGCCGAGTTTCGCCAGTTGTTCGTTGAAAACCCGGTCGAGATCGCTTTGTTGCGTCGCTTCCCAGGTCGGAAATTTGTCCGCGATGAATACCTTCTCACGATAACCGTCTTTCAACGCCTGGCCGACAACCGTTTCGCTGTCGCCATCATGGTAAGGAGCGGCAGTGTCGATGTAATTGATGCCGCCGTCAATGCCATGTCGGATCATGCGAACAGCCTCCGACCGATCAACCTTGCCGTCTTGGAGCGTCGGCAACCTCATCGTGCCGAAACCAAGTGCCGAAACCTTGATCCTGTCGCGTGTCAATGTCCTGTATTGCATGTGGAACCCCGTATTTGATCGTTTGTGATATTACAGTTTTAATAGCAACCATTTTACCCGGCATCCGTCTTTGGGTCAATGTGATACGTCAAAACTGGAACCACCCAATGGCAACCGGGAACAAAACGAGCTTTGGTGGGGGTACTACACGCCTCGCACTCTTTCTGCCAGTGCTTCGATTTTCATTTTGTCCTTGACGCCGGGTGAGTGTTCAACGCCGGTCATCACATCAATCCAATTCGCCCCGGTACATGAAATGATGTCACAAACGTTTTCGGACGTGATTCCTCCGGCAATGATAAGAGGTATGTGGGCTTTCGCCTTGATTCGGCGATACAAATCGACATCAACAGCCAGATTGTTTTGCGCGGCATTCCCGGGGGTTCGGCTGTCCACCAGAATCGCGTCGATGCCCGTTGAGCAAAGAACTTCAATTTTGGCGTCATCGTGAACCGCTTTGGTCGTTTGAATGCCAAGTTTTTTCAATTCTGCGGCAATCTCCGTCGTTTGCGCGACGGTTTCATTGAAATGCAGTTGCACCATCGTGGGTTTTAATTCTTGTGCGAGAGAAACAACACTTTCCGGTGTGCCGCCCGTCACGATACAGGTGGGGCGTTTCGCAGAAGAAATCAACTCTTGAGCCTGCTTGCGCGTGAGATTCCACGGCACATCACGCGGATAGTCCACGACAAAGCCCAAAACATCAATGCCCAACTCCTCGCACCATTGCACATCCTGTTTCCGCATCAGACCGCAGATTTTAATTCTCAACGAACATGCCTCCGCTCCCACACAGTTGTTGATAGAACGCCGCCATATCCGTGGCTTGCCACAGGGCCGTACCAATCAGCACGGCATCCGCGCCCGACTTGATTGCCAGCCGTGCTTCTTCCGGCGTCATGATTCCGCTTTCACTGATTAGCACCGCGTTTTCCGGGGCAAATTCCGCCAGGTGACGGGTGTTGGCCACAGTTCCGTCATCCCGTTCCCATTGGGTGATATTGCGGTTGTTAATCCCCACAAGCGTCGCGCCAAGTTTTTTGGCCCAATGCATTTCGTCCCGTGTATGCGTTTCCACAAGTACTTCAAGCCCCAGTACCTGTGCGGCTTCGTGGAGTTCAAAAAGCGACTTTTCCGTTTGCGTTGCGCACATCAGGAGAATCGCCGCCGCTCCGCAGTCCAGGGAAATTTCCAAGTCGTCCGTGTTCGTGATAAAATCCTTGCGCAAAACCGGCAAGCCCGTCGTCTCTGAAACGCTCCGCAAAAGTTCCAGGCTTCCGCCGAAATTTTCCCGTTCTGTCACAACGGACATCACTGGCGCACCTGCGTTTTTCAGCAGTTCCGCCGTCTCAATCGGGCATCTGCCACGAAGTAAATCGCCATGCTTGGGCGAGACACATTTAATGTCGGGAATCACCGGAATCGTGCCGGTCTTTTTTCTGTCCCGTAACGCTGTTGAGAATTTCATGGGGATGTTTGTCACTCCAAAGGCTAAAACTATTTTTTCAAAAAACCGTATTCATACACTTTCGGCTCGATCTTCGTTGCTAACACCTTCAATGCCGAACGAAGGTTGCCGATCAGTTCATTGTATGTCTCGTCATCGGACGTGTTGTTCATTTTGCCTTTGTCGTTGCGTCCCTGAAAATGCTCCCTGATATCGTAGAGGCTGGCATTGACGTTACAACCAGGTTGCGCATAGTAATA